>JBILPX010000063.1:0-12020 GCA_044373565.1 Roseomonas sp. | reverse complement strand
AGCAAAGGGAAGCAGCAGGTCGAAGTCGCGCTGCGCGAAGAAGACCATAATATGCCCATCCTGCCCTGGATGGATCCTGAAAACTTCAACCCAGGCTATCTGATGCGCGGCATGCATCTGCTGCCCCAACGCGGTGACAAACCCGAATGGATGCACAACCAGGATTATTGGGCGGAAAAGGACGAATTCCCCCAAATCGATCTCAATGATGCAGCGTTTGTCTATAAATGAGACTTCGTTATTTAATCCAACGCCGCAAGGATTAAGGGCGCCGCACACCGCCGGAGTGACCAGGGCATTACCGTCACCAAAAAGACCTTAGCGTGATCAACTAAATTCGATCACGCTACAGCATAAGGGAGAAAGCAACATGGAACAAAAAAACGCGCCTCGGCGCGGTATGCTCATCCGCCGCCGCCCTTTTCTCGCCAGCCTTCTGGCGACCCCTGCCTTGCTGCGGCCTGCATATGCGCAGGCCAAATTCCCTGATCGACCTTTACGGCTGGTGGTTCCCTATCCACCCGGCGGCGGCACGGATGCTTTCGCCCGGCGATTTGCCACCCGACTAGGACAGGAACTGGGTCAAACCATCGTCGTGGAAAACCGCACAGGCGCGGCTGGCGCTGTCGGTGTTCAGGAAGCTCTTCGCTCTCGTGCTGATGGATATACATTACTCTTCGGCGGTGCTTCGACACATGCGCTCTATCCGCTTGTCTTCGCGCGCCCGCAATATGATCCGGTTGAGGATTTCACACAGGTCGCGCTGCTCGGTGCGAATACCGTCTGCTTCATTGCCCGCAAGGGTGTTGCCGATAATCTCGGGGATCTCCTCGCTCAGGCGCGCCGGAAGCCAGGTGAATTGCGTTTCGGATCACCGGGCGCGGGCACTTATGTGCATCTGGCCGGTGAGTATTTGCTGCATGCCGCCGGCGGCGTGCAGATGCTGCATGTGCCCTATCGCGGCAATGGTCCCGCAATGGTGGATCTTCTGGCCGGCAATATCGATGCCGTGGCCGATACAGTCGTCACTGGCTTGCCCCAGCATCAGGAAGGGCGCGTGAAGATGCTGGCTGTTGCTTCACTCAAACGCTCACCTCTAGCGCCTGATGTCCCCACTGTGGCGGAAGCGATTGGCCTGCCAAGCTTTGAAGCCGAACTCTGGAGCTTGATTGCTGTCAGGCGCGGCACGCCCACTGAATTCGTCACTATTTTGAATGCGGCATCGATCAAGGCGCTTACGGCGCCAGACTTCATGGCCGAACTGCGCGCAGCGGGCGTGACCCCGGCCGCCCCCATGACCCCCGCGCAAGTGGCAGATTATGTTCGAGCGGAACAAGAAAAATGGCGGCCCGTTGTCAGAATGACAGGTGTTCGGATTGAGTAGCAGTTGGTACGATCTTCTCGAACCACATTCGTTTGTGGCCGCCTGAATTAGACCCGCGACGCTGTTCCAGCGCCGCTATTCCTTCCAGGGATGGCGCCGCCACATTTCTCGATATTGGATGTCCTGACGGCGTAAATCCGCCAACCAATCGGGACCGCTGATGAAATGTAGCGGCATGCCCTGCTGGGCTGCACGCGCTTGAACGGCAGGATCGCTCGTCATGTCTCTCAGCACTGCCTCAAGCCTTGCACGAATATCTTCAGCAAGGCCGGGTGGTGCCGCAAAACCGCGCGTGGACCCAAAGACGATATCATAATTTTGCTCACGCGCGGTGGGCGCATTCGGCAGCCCAGACCAGCGTTGTTCCGCCAATTGCGCCAGGGGACGGATCATCCCCGCATCCAGTTCAGCTCTACCATCGGTCAAGCTGATCCCGGCGACTGGGGCTCCGCCGCATGGCGATGGGCGATATCGTCGTGCTGTCCATCCCCACATTCCATGACTAGCATGGTGACGGTGCCGCTACCTTCGTAATCAGCGATCATACCCTTGGCGCAGGCGATCAATGAAGCTGAGTAGCCTGGGGCGGGGCTGCCGCGCGGCCTGCCGCCGTGCATGGACCTCTTGAAGCAGGATTTCACCATCCGCGGTCTTTTCCAGCGTCAGCTGCCGGCTGAAGATCTCCGCCGATCCCGGGTGCCGCCCGATCAGGATAATGCCCGCTTGTGGCAGTCGTTCCACGATCAGGCGCAGCATGAGGTCAGCCGAGGCAGGGTCGAGCGCAGCCGTCGCATCGCCCATAAGTATCCAGCGCGGGCGAAATAGAATGATCCGCGCGAAAGACAGAAGCTGGTTCTCCGCTGCGGTCAGCACCCGTGCCCAATCGGCAGTATCGTCCAGCCGGTCTGCAAGATGTGCGAGCCCCACGTTGCTAAGCGCAGCCTGTAGCGTCGCAATATCGTAATGCTCCGCCGCCTCGGGGAAGGCCAATGCCTGGCGCAGTGATCCTTGCGGCAAAAAGGGCCAGGGACCGACTGCGAGCATCGCAGCATCGGCTGGTAGGTCAACGCGGCCCCGCCCCCAGGGCCAGATGCCGGCCAAAACGCGGAATAGCGCATGCGCCGCCTCAGGGTCACCACCGACCAGCACGTGATCGCCCGGCTCTACCTGCAGATTGAGGTTTGACAGCATCGTGGTGCCGTCGGGCGTTGCGACCCAAAGATCCCGCATGCCAAGTTGCGCGGTCGGCACGCGATCAAGGTTGAGGGCCGTGTCCCCCGTGCGCGCGGCCTCCAGCGTGACGATACGGACCGCCTCATCCAGCATCAGCACGCGCTCGACGGAGGCGCGCCAGCTAGCGATCAGGGCCAGATTGTCGATCGGCCAGGAAAGGGCAGCCGTCACCTGCTGGAATGCTTGCCCCGACTGCATCAGCCGCCCGAGAGAAAGCGTGCCGTCAAGGAAACGTGGCGTGCCGACAAGGATCGGAAGCACCCCGGCGAGCGCCGCGTACCCGGAGGAAAAGGCCAGCAGCCGTGCCAGCCCCAGGGATTGGCCGCGCCAGGATTGTGCGATGGTTTCAAAGACACTCTCAAGGCGTTCGCGCTCCAGCAGTTCGCCGCGCGCGACGGCGATCGATTCCCCACTCTCATGCGCCCGCACCAGGCCGAAGCGAAAATCGGCCTCGTTCGTCTGCCGCGTGTCTGTGGCACGCACGAGCGGCCTGCCCAGGAAGAAGGCCACAACAGCGCCCAAGCCAGCATAGCCGAATGCGAGCAGAACGAGATGCCCGGGCACATCCAGGCCCGCCACCTCAATCCAACCCGACAGTGACCATAGGATGCCGACGAAGGTAACAAGCAGAAGCATGCAGTAAAATAGGCTGCATGCCAGGTCGATGGCGACTTCCGTGGCTATGCGTACATCTTCTGCGATGCGCCCATCCGGGTTGCCGTGGTCGCCGGGGATGAGGTCCGCCTGGTAATGACGCGCATCTTCCATCCAGTCGCCGATGACCCTTCTGGTCAGCCAGCGCCGCCAATCGAATTGCAGGTGCCGCCGAAAAACAAGATGAGCTGTGTTGACTGTCATGTTGCCCAGTAGAATGAAGCCGAAGATGCCGATCTGCTGCATGGTGCCGTCGGTTGAACGCCGCTCCAGCGCATCGAATAAATCAGCGCTCCAGACATTGAGCCGGATCGCGAGAGCAACCTGGGCGACGACAAGGAGCGCAAGCGCCGCGGTCAACAGGCGTGGCCGCCAGCGCCCCGGCCCTGTCCAGTAGGCGCCGGAGATTCGCATGAAGTCGCGAAAATATTGCGGCGAATGGTTCAACTCGTTGCGCGAAAGATCAGTGGCCTGATGCAAAGACACCTCGTCCAATGCCGGGATGGCGCGGTTTAGAGTCGACCGAGCAGCACGAGGATGAGGACGATGATCAGCACCGTACCCAGCACGCCAACGCCGCCATGGCCAAAGCCGTACCCGTAGCCACCAACCACGCCGGTAAAGCCGCCGAGCAAAGCGAAAATGAGGATGATGATAAGGATTGTGCCAAGCGTCATGTTATATTTTCCTTCTTGATTGGGCTATGCGCGCCAGTCTGAACGCGAAAGCGTTTCGTTGAGTTGCGCTAGATCAACATTGCAACCGTGGTTATCGTGCTCTTCATTCTCCGGTTCCTCTGTCTTCGGTGAAGCGCGGACGTCCAGAAAGCTGAGCCCAAGGCTGGCGCTAGTGGTGCTGCATGATGGATCTGTAGAACCGCCCTGCCGAATTGTGGCGTTTGGGCCGGCCTGCGCATTACGGCGGACACCAATTCTTAGTTAACCCCCATGAACCTGGGCGCCCAGCCGGGTAACGCCAGCTTCGCATCAGACATGAGGTGGATAATGAATGGCAAAACAATCGCGAAGATTGATCCGAATCAAGGCACACAAAAACAGATGACCTTACTCGTGGCGCCTGCAAGGACCGCAGGAAGGCGAAGAACTCGCTTCCCCTGCGATACTCAGGAAAGACGGCTGGGTTTGGCCCAGTTGATCGAAAGGCGCTCCGCGCCGTCCTTAAGGAGGACAATATGACCCAGACCACCCGCCGCCATCTACTTCCCTTGGGCGCTGCGATCGCCCTGACGCCTGCCCTGCTCACCGTCGCGCCTCGTAAGGCACAGGCCAACACGCGTGCCGAAATCGACGGTGAGGTTGCGAGCGCGTTGCGCACCTTGCGCGCGCAGCAGAACACTCGCCAGCTATTCGCTCAGGCCAAATCCATCCTGATCTTCCCACGCATCTTGAGCGGTGGCTTTATTGTTGGTGGCCAGTACGGTCAGGGCGCATTGACCGAGGGTGAACGCACCCTTGGCTATTACAATATCGCCGGTGCATCCTTCGGCTTCACCATCGGCGCGCAGGTTGCTGGGCTCGCCATGTTCTTCATGACGGATGCTGCGCGCGCCGCGCTTGATGCCGCGAGTGGCTGGGAGATCGGCACTGGCCCCACGGTCGTGGCGTTCGACGCAGGTCTGCAAGCAAACATGACTTCAACGACACTGAGTGAGCCTGTCTATGCGATCAGCTTCAGCCAGCAGGGGCTGATGGCTTCCCTTGCAATCAACGGGTCCAAGGTCACACGCATAAATCCGAGCTGACCGGTCACGCCGTGCCAGCAATGGCACGGCGGGCAGGTTCCCATAGGCGCGGCACGGGACATTCCCTCTCGTAACGGCATTGGACGTCTGGATCGGGGTGCGTTGCGTCGCGCGCATTACGCCTCAGGGCGTACGACCCGGTTTTATCTGACGTGAGTTGGGGGCCGCTAGGAAAAGCATGAAGCGCGCCAACGGGCGCTTGAAAAGCAACAGGTAACCGACGTGAAGCCCGACAATAAGCATGAGGAAGTTCGAGAGCCCTTCATGCGCTTCGCCGAGGATCCCGTCTTCTTGCTTTCCGTCACGGCCTTCTGCGTCTCGGCGGTGTTCACGGCCTTCATCGCGCGCATGCGCTTCGGTCACGACGACGCTGGTTGCCAAACTTAGCGTCCTGCCGCGATCTATCGCGATACCGGTGGCCGTGGCTAGGATCAGGCATGCGGCAATGCCGGCCAGCAGCGTCTTGCTGATGGCTGGGTGGGTGATGGCGTTACCGAGCGTCAGCCCATCGAACTGCGGGTAGAAACGTGACAAGCCAAGTGGCCTAAGACCCGAGAGGGCAGCAATGAGCCGGCCCCCGATGATAACCGCGATCGCGTAACCCAACACCGCGTGGATTGTGCCGAGTTCGCCTGTCAGAAAGGCCGCGATGACCAAAAGGCCGAGAGCGGCGTGATAGGCCCTTAGGCCCTGCATAATAGACATGATGATCCTTGCGCAGCAATCTGGTGATGCCGCATCGGGTCAGGCTAGGCGTAATCACTGGCGGATGTCTTTGATGGAAATCAATCTTTTTGAGCGACAGCGTCGCCGCAGCCAGGTCAAATGCGGTCGCGTAAATCTGCGCCACTGCGTCGGCGAATGCGTGCGCACATTCTCGGCTTACGGTATTGGCTCAGGCAGTGAACGCCGCTGCCCAGGGCTTCCAACAAGCCAGTGGCTTTACGCCGGCACCCTCCGCCCCATTGCAGCAATGGGGGGCCTTGATTAGCGTTGCTCTCGTGGGGGATTCGGCTGCCGGATATCACCTTCGCCACATGATCCGGCCCTTAAGAATCGGAGAGGGTGGGATTCGAACCCACGGTACAGTTGCCCGTACTTCGGTTTTCGAGACCGACCCGTTCGACCGCTCCGGCACCTCTCCAGCGTGTTGGGGAAGCAGACCTCCCCTCGAGCGATAGCGTCTTTATAATTGCCCCCGCTCCGGGACGCAATCGCTGGCGTTGACGTCGGGTGCCCGCCCGTCTATATGCCCGCCTCTTCCGGCCCAGCGCTCCGCGCCTGGGGCGGGCGGTTTTTGCCATTGGTGAAGGCCGGCCAGTCACGCTTTTGAAAGAGTTTCGGGGCATCCCCATGACCTATGCAGTAATCCGCACCGGCGGGAAACAATATCGCGTCACGCCAGACGCCGTGCTCACCGTCGAACGGCTTGATGCCGAACCGGGTGCGACGGTGACGCTGCATGATGTGCTCGCCATCGCGACCGAAGCGGGGCTTTCCATTGGCGCGCCGACCGTGCCTGGCGCCAGCGTAACGGCGACTGTGGTGGAACAGAATCGCGGCGACCGCATTCTGATTTTCAAGAAGCGGCGCCGCCAGAATAGCCGCCGCAAGAACGGCCATCGCCAGCACCAGACCGTGCTGCGTATCGCCTCCATCAACCCAGCCTGATCGGAAAGGAACCAAGCCATGGCACATAAGAAAGCAGGCGGTTCGTCGCGCAATGGTCGCGATTCCGCGGGTAAGCGCCTCGGTGTGAAGCTGTTCGGCGGGCAGACCGTGAATGCGGGTTCCATCATCGTGACCCAGCGCGGCACGAAGATGATCCCGGGCGCCAATGTCTATGCCGGCCGTCAGCACAGCCTGCATGCCGCGGTTGATGGCCGTGTGGTGTTTGAACGCAAGGGTGAAGACCGCGTGCATGTTAACGTGCAACCGCTGCCGCTGGCGGCGGAATAACCCAAACTTTCAACCTATCCCTGAAAGCGAGGGTCCCTTGGGGCCCTCGTTTTGTTTTTGGGGACATGATGCCCCGCGGATTTACGCATGAAGTTCCTTGATGAAGCGAAAATCTGGGTGAAAGCCGGTGATGGCGGTGACGGCATCATTGCCTTTCGGCGCGAGAAATTCATCGAATTCGGCGGCCCGGATGGCGGCAATGGCGGTAGGGGCGGCAATGTTATCGCCGAAGCCGTCGCTGGCCTGAATACGCTGATTGATTTCCGCTACGCCCAGCATTTCAAGGCGCGCAAGGGCGGCAATGGTTCCGGTTCTGATCGTACAGGCGCGGCTAGCGACGAAGTGGTACTTAAACTGCCGGTGGGTACGCAAATTTTTGCTGAAGACCGGGAAACGATGATCGCTGATCTCGATCAACTCGGCAAACGCGTGGTGCTGGCCCGCGGCGGCGATGGCGGCTTTGGCAACGCGAATTACAAAACCTCAACCAATCGTGCGCCGCGCCGTGCTGATAAGGGCTGGCCTGGGGAAGAACGCTGGCTGTGGTTGCGCCTGAAACTGATTGCCGATGCCGGGCTGGTTGGCCTGCCCAATGCCGGCAAATCCACCTTCCTGGCAGCGGTTTCTGCGGCCCGCCCCAAGATTGCGGATTATCCCTTCACCACGCTGCATCCCCAGCTTGGCGTGGTGCGCCTGAACGCGACCGAGGAATTTGTGCTGGCCGATCTGCCTGGCCTTATTGAAGGGGCGGCGGAAGGGGCAGGGCTTGGCACGCGCTTCCTCGGCCATGTGGAACGCTGCAAGGTGCTGCTGCATTTGGTGGATGGCTCCGCCGCCGACCCCGCCAGCGCCTATCGCACCATTCGCCGCGAATTGGCCGAATATGGCCATGGGCTGGAAGATCGCCCGGAATTGGTGGCACTCAACAAGGCTGATGCCATGACGCCGCAAGCCCGCATAGCACGCGTGAAGGCGCTTTCCCGCGCAGCGGGCAAGCCTGTCATGCTGATCAGCGGCGCGAGTGGTGAGGGCGTGCCCGAATTGCTCCGCGCGCTCGCTGACATGATTGCGGCGGCGCGCTGACAGGCTAGGCTTTCGCGTGGTAAGCGCCATTCCATGATCAATCCGGCCCAGCCCCACTTCAAGGATGCCAAGCGCATCGTCGTGAAGATCGGCTCTGCGCTGGTGGTGGATAATGCCACCGCCGCGCCGCGTGCTGCGTGGCTTGCCTCGGTCGCTGCGGATATCGCGGCGTTGCGGGCGCGCGGCGCTGAAGTGGTGGTGGTGTCTTCCGGCGCTATCGCATTGGCGCGGAAGGCGCTTGGCCTGACACGGCGGCGGCTTCGGCTGGAAGAAAAACAGGCAGCGGCGGCGGTGGGGCAAATTCGGCTCGCTGGCGCCTGGCAGGAAGCACTCGCCGCGCATGGGTTGAATGCGGCGCAATTGCTGCTGACGCTGGAAGATTCGGAAGATCGCCGACGCTATCTGAATGCGCGCGCGACACTCGCCACGCTGCTGAGCCTTGGCTGCGTGCCGGTGATCAATGAAAATGACACGGTGGCAACGGCTGAAATTCGTTTCGGTGATAATGATCGGCTGGCGGCCCGCGTGGCCGAGATGATCCAGGCCGATGCGCTGCTGCTGCTGTCCGACATTGATGGTCTTTACACGGCTGATCCGCGCAAGGACCCGAACGCAAAGCATTTGCCCGTGGTGTAACGCTTGAAGGAGGAGATCATGGCGATGGGTGGCGAACCGCCGCCTGGCTATTCCTCGGGCGGGATGCGGACAAAACTGATCGCGGCGCGGATCGCAACCGGCGCCGGCACGGCCATGGCGATTGCGCTTGGCCAGCGCGACCATCCGCTGCGTGCGCTGGAAGAAGGCGCGCGTTGCACCTGGTTCCTGCCGCTGCCGGAAGGCCGCAGCGCGCGCAAGCGCTGGATCGCGGGCAGCCTTGCGCCGCTTGGTGTGCTGGTGGTGGATGCGGGTGCGGCACGTGCGCTCAAGCGCGGTTCATCGTTGCTGCCCGCAGGTGTGCGCGCCGTGGAAGGCGATTTTTCGCGCGGTGATCCCGTGAGTGTGCGCGATACCGAAGGCGTTGAAGTCGCGCGCGGGCTTAGCGCTTATGATGCCGATGCGGCGCGGCTGATTGCCGGGCATCGTAGTGAAGCGCTGGAAGAAATCCTCGGCTGGCGCGGGCGGGATGAAATCATCCATCGCGATGATATGGTGCTGCTGTAACAGGCGCCTTGGGCGCTATACGCGCCGCATGCTTCATGGCAGCCTTTGCCCCAAGCGCGGCGTAAGCCCCGCCGATAAAGGGCAAGAAACGACATGAAGGAAATACGCCTTCTCTCCACCAGTGCGATTCTGGGTTACGGCTTCCCGGAAGCGAGTCTTCAGGCCGGCATTGCCCGCGCGCCGCATGTGATTGGCGTTGATGGCGGCAGCGTTGACCCTGGCCCCTATTACCTTGGCGCGGGCGTGCCGTTTTGTTCTGTCATGGCGATCCGGCGCGATTTGCGCCTGATGCTGCGCGCGGCAATCGCGGCGCGGATTCCGTTGATGATCGGCACCTCGGGCGGTGCGGGTGGCGCGCCGCATCTGGAACTCACTGCGCGGCTGGTACGCGAAATTGCTGCCGAAGAAGGCTTGCATTTCCGCCTGGCGCTGATTGAAGCCGAACCGCCGAGGGCCGAATTGCAGCGCCGCCTGGCGGCAGGGCGCATCCGCCCGCTCGGTAAGCAGCCCCCTTTGACGGCTGAGGCTTTGGATCGTGCCAGCCGCGTGGTTGGCATGATGGGGCCGGAACCCTTCATGGAGGCTTTGGATAATGGCGCGCAGGTGATTTTGGCCGGCCGCGCGAGTGATCCCGCGCCCTGGGCCGCTGCTGCCATCCGCGCGCAATTGCCGCCTGCGCCCGCCTGGTATGCCGGCAAAATGCTGGAATGCGGCGCGACACCTTCCATCCCGAAAGGCCATGATTGCCTGTTGGTGACGGTGCGCGAAGATGGGGTGGAATGCGAACCGATGAACCCGATCCGGCGCTGCACGCCGCTTTCGATTGCCAATCACTCGCTCCATGAAAACAGCAGCCCCATTCATCACATTGAACCAGGCGGCATGCTGGATACATCGGATTGCCGCTTTGATGCTTTGAGCGATCGCGCGGTGCGAATCAGCGGCATGCGCTGGACGCCCGCTTCACAATACACAGTCAAGCTGGAAGGTGTGGAATTTGCAGGCCACCGCTGCATTTCCATCTGCGGTACGCGCGACCCGCTGCTGATTGCGCGCCTGCCTTTGTTCCTGGAAGAAGTGCGCGGCATTGTGCGCGAAAAGGCGGCTGCTTTTGGCGTGGCCCCCGAAAGCTACACGCTGATCATTCGCACCTATGGTCTGGATGGCGTGATGGGAGCGCGCGAACCCGTGCAGCAGATTGCAGGCCATGAGGTTGGCTTCGTCATTGAAGTCATCGCTGAAACGCCAGAAATCGCCGCCGCTGTGCTTGGCATTGCGCGCACGAACATGCTGCATACGGATTTCCCAGGCAGACTTTGCCGCGAAGGCAATATGGCCTTTCCCTTCTCGCCTTCCGATATTCCAGTCGGGCCCGTTTATCGCTTCAGCATCCATCACGTGCTGGAACTGGATGATCCGTGCGAGATCTTCCCGATTAACTATGAAGAAATCTGAGGGCAACCATGCCAAGCATCCGTGAATTGGCGCGAATCTGCAAAAGCAAGAATGCCGGGCCTTTCGATCTGACCATTGATATCGTCTTCGATGATAGCGCGCTGTATCGGAAGGTACGTGCCTCTGGCGTGATTACCGAAGCCTTGTTTGCACGGCTTTACGGTGTAGCGGCGGAAGATGTGTTGCTGACGCCCTATGATGCCGCCATGGCGATCAAGGCCACATTCCCGCGCCTGGTGCCCGCAGGTGGCATTGGCGATACGGATGTTTATGGTTGCCAGCAGCATGCGCCTTTGCTCGATGTTGAAATTCCTGTTTGATCTGAGGGGGCCTTTCTGATGCCGAACGCCAATCGCCAAATGACCATGGTCGCCTTTTTGCAGGCGCAGAATTGTTCAAACCTACCCGGTTCCTGGCGGCATCCTTCTTCCATGAGCGATTTTCTGACGCCTGATTACTACCAGCGCATTGCGCGCATTCTGGAAGATGGCAAATTCCATATGGCGTTCTTTGATGATCGGCTGGCCATGCCCGACATTTATGCTAATGATTTCCGCAATACGGTGGCGCATGGCGTACGCGCGGTGAAGCTTGATCCGCTGACGATTGTGATGATGATGGCCGCTGCCACCAAGCGCATTGGCTTAGGGGCGACTTATTCAACCACCTACTACGAACCCTATCACGTCGCGCGGCTTTTCGCGACCGCTGATCTGATGACGCATGGGCGCGTGGCGTGGAATATCGTGACCTCACTCAACAATAGTGAAGCGATGAATTTCGGCCATAGCGAACATCTGGAGCACGATCTGCGTTACGATCGCGCGGATGAATTCGTGGAAGTGGTGATGGGCCATTGGGGGGCCTGGGATGATGATGCGCTGATTGTGGATAAGGAATCCGGTGCTTTCGCCAAGCCCGATGGCGTGCGGCGGTTGGATCATCAGGGGAAGTATTTCAAATCGCGCGGGCCGTTCACCGTGCCGCGGTCACCGCAAGGCCATCCGGTTTTGTTGCAGGCAGGGCAAAGCGGCCGTGGCCGCAGCTTTGCCGCGCGTTGGGGTGAGGCTGTTTTCGTGATCTATCCCAATCTGGAAAATGGCAAGAAGCAGTACCGAGAATTCCGCGCTGCCGTTGCCGCCGAAGGGCGCGATCCGGATAGCGTGAAAATCCTGCCCGCCTGCTACGCCATTCCTGCCGAAAGCGCAGATATGGCTGCCGAGAAAAAGGCTGTGATTGAAGCGACCGCAAGGCCCATTGATGGGCTCACGCTGCTGTCAGAAGTGCTGAATTGGGATCTGGGCAGCAAGCCCTATGATGAACCGCTGA
>JBILPX010000327.1:0-3703 GCA_044373565.1 Roseomonas sp. | reverse complement strand
CAGAATTCTGGGACGAGTTGGAAGCACTTGCGCAGGAAAATGGCCAAAGCCTGGCCGCCCTGGTGGTGAGCGTAGATGAGGCTCGGGCAGCGCGGGGCTTACCTCTGGCAAGCGCGCTGCGCCTTGCGGCGCTGACCCATGCGCGCGCAGTGTAATCCTGCGGCGAGGTTGGAAAAATTCAGATGGGGACTGTCCGAATGCCGCCTGGGGGCTTAGCCTTGATTCGTGCTGATGATCCTCGCCCTCGCTTTGGTGGCCCTCGCGCTGCTGTCGCTGGCGGCGCCCTTGCTGGCGCGGTCGGCGCTTGGCGTCAGGCTGCTTTATGCAGGCGCGGCCTTGGCGTCTTTGGTATTCGCGCTGGGCGGGATTGTTGGGCTGATCGCAGCACCCACCACGCTTTCCCTGCCCTTTGGCCCGCCCTGGGGGGTGATGCGCCTGGCGCTTGACCCGCTTTCCGCCTGGTTCCTGCTGATCCTGGGGCTTTGCGGCGTAGCTGCCTCGGCTTTCGCCTTCGGCCATGTGAAGGGGCCAGAGGCAGCGCGGCGGCTGGTGCCTTATCCGCTTTTTCTCGCCGGCATGGCGCTGACCCTGCTTGCCGCCGATGGGTTCACCCTGGTGCTTGGATTTGAACTCATGTCCTTCGCGTCATGGGTGCTGGTCGCGCATGAACATGAACAGGCGGAAAATCGCCGTGCCGCGCGGCTTTATCTGGGCTTCGCGGCCTTGGGGGGCGCGGCGCTGATCCTGTGTTTTGGCTTGCTCGCGGCTGGCGCTTCGGCGGGGGCGGGTTTCGCGGCCTTGCGCGCCGCGCCGCCGGATGGCTTGCGCGCTTTGGCCATATTGATGCTGGTGCTGATTGGTGCAGGGTCCAAGGCTGGCTTGGTGCCTTTGCATGTCTGGCTGCCCTTGGCGCATCCCGCCGCACCCAGCCATGTTAGCGCGCTGATGTCGGCGGCCATGACCAAGGTGGCGCTGTATGTGTTGGCGCGCGTGATTTTTGACTTGGCCGGCCCGGCGCAGCCGCTGCTTTGGGGTGCGGTGCTGATGGCGCTTGGCTTGGCCTCGGGCATCATGGGGGCGCTACGCGCTGCCTTGGAGGAAGACACCAAAACACTGCTGGCCTGTTCCACCATCGAGAATGTCGGGCTGATCACCGTTGGGCTTGGCCTGGCGCTGGCGTTTCGCGCGGCGGATTTGGGCGCGCTGGCGGCTGTGGCGGCCGGTGCGGCGCTGCTACATGCGCTGAATCACGCCATGTTCAAGACGCTGCTGTTTCTGGGCGCGGGTGAGGTGCTGCATGGCGCGGCATCGCGGCGCATGGATCGGCTGGGCGGCCTGATCCATGCCATGCCCTGGACCGCTGGCCTGGTGCTGCTGGGTGCCGCTGCCGCCGCGGCGCTACCACCGCTTTCGGGCTTCGCCTCAGAATGGTTGCTATTGCAGGCGCTGATTGCTGCCTGGCGCGTGGGGGATTTGGCCTTTCAGATTGGCGCCGCGGCGGCAACAGCCTTGGCAGCGCTGGCCGTGGCGCTGGCGGCTGCGGCGATGCTGCGCTTTTACGGCATGGTGTTTCTGGGCCGACCGCGCAGCCCGCGCGCCGCAGGTGCTACCGAGCTTTCCGGCGTGGCGCGTGCCGCGCTGATCCTGCCCGCTGCGCTGACGGTGATCTTTGGCTTGATACCAGGGCATTTGCTGGAACTCGCCGCGCCGGCGCTGCGGCTACTGACGGGGGCTGGCGCGGGGCTATCCGCGCTGGGCGGCGTGACGGTGACCGTGGCGGAAGGCGGCGCGGGTTATGCGCCGTTGATCGTTTTTGTGTTGTTGCTGCTGTTGGGCGGCAGTGTTGCTCTGCTACTGCGGCGGCAGGCGCCGGGCATTGTGCGTGGCCCCGCCTGGGATTGCGGCTTCATCGCGCCGCCGCATCATCTGCCCTTTGGCGATCCGGCGACGCAAGTTTCCGCCGCCGGCATGGCGCAACCGCTACGCCGCATGCTGGGCAAGACGCTGCTGGCGGCGCGAGAGAAAGTGGAAATGCCACCACCCGGAACCACTGCGCCCGCGCACTTGCAGGCAGGGTTTCATGATCCTGTGCTGGCGCTGATTTCCGGCCCCTTGCCACGAGCGCGCGATAGGCTGGCGGTGCTGGCGGAACGCTTGCGTGATTTCTCGCTCAGGCAATGTCTGGCGCTTGGCTTTGCGGTCTTGCTTGCGCTGATGGCGCTGCTGATTTGGCTGGAACGGACATGAGTTTCGTGATCGGCTTTTTGACGCAGCTTTTGCATCTGGCACTGATGCTGGCGCTGGCTCCTTTGCTGACGGGGTGTGTGCGTTGGCTGAAGGCGCGGCTGATGGGAAGGCGCGGGCCGCATCCCTTGCAGCCCTGGCGCGATCTACTGAAGCTATTGAAGAAGCGGCCGGTGCTGGCGGAAAACGCCTCAATCATTTCGCGAGCGGCGCCTTATGTCGCGGTGACCTCTGCGCTGCTGGCGGCGGCGCTGGTGCCGAGTTTTGCGCGCGGCATGGTGCTGGCGCCTTTCGCGGATTTATTGCTGATTGCTGGGCTTTTGGCGCTGGGGCGCTTTGCCATGGCGCTGGCGGGGATGGATGTCGGCACCGCCTTTGGCGGTATTGGCGCGACACGCGAAATGGCCTTTGCCGCGCTCGCGGAACCTGCCTTGGTATTGGCCGCGCTGATTTTCGCCATTCTGGCCGGCACGACGAATCTGGATGTGATCACCGGGAGTTTCCAAGAAGGCACGCTGGGGCTGCGTGTGTCACTCGGCTTTGCCGCGCTTGCGCTGCTGGCGGTGGCCGTTGCGGAAAACGCGCGCATTCCCGTGGATAATCCCGCGACGCATCTGGAACTCACCATGGTGCATGAGGCGATGATCTTGGAAGCCTCTGGGCGGCATTTGGCGTTGTGGGAGTTTCAGGCATCGCTCCGCCTCACGCTTTGGTTGGCGCTGCTGGCGGCGGCTTTTCTGCCCTTCGGCATGGCGGCGCCTGACGCGGGGCCAATCGCCTGGGTGATGGGGCTATGCGTCTTCATCGGGAAAATGGCCGCGCTTGCTTTTGCGCTGGCAGTGTTCGAATCCACAATTGCCAAGATGCGCGTCTTTCGCGTGCCGGAATTTTTGGGCGCGGCGCTGCTGCTTGGCTTGCTGGGCGCGTTATACCTTTTTGTCTCGACGGGGCTGTCATGAGTTTCGGGCAGCTTCCCTATGATCTGGCACATTTATTGGGCGGTGCAGTGCTGCTGCTGTCCTTTGTGCTGCTCTATCAGCGGCGCATTTCGGCGGTGATCAATGCCTTCGCCACACAAGGCGCGCTGCTGGCGCTGGCGGCCGCCTGGCAGGGTTATGTGCAGGGGGCGGCGGGGCTTTACGTGACGGCGGCAATTGCCTTTGGCGCCAAGGCAGTACTGATCCCTTACGCGCTGCATCGGTTGGTGCGGCGCTTCAATTTGCAACGCGGCGTTGATCCTGCGCTTGGCATTGGCGCTTCGCTGATTGCTGGCGTGGCGCTGGCGGGCTTCGCCCTGCTGGTGGTGTTGCCGGCAACTGCCGGGCAGCGCGCCTTGGCGCGGGAAGATTTGGCGCTTGCGCTTTCCGTGGTGCTGCTGGGCGGCCTGATGATGATCACGCGGCGCAATCTGATCAGCCAGGTGATCGGGCTGCTCAGCTTGGAAAATGGGTTGATCCTG
>JBILPX010000326.1:0-3716 GCA_044373565.1 Roseomonas sp. | reverse complement strand
GATGAGGCAGGGCCATCAGGCCGCGAATTGCTGCTTTCCCGCCCCATGCTGCTGTTCTTCACCTTCTTCCTGCTCTCCGCCGCGGCGGGGTCGGGCATTCAGGCCTTTGTCATCACCGTTTTGGGCAAGCTTTGGGCGACACCCATCGCCACAGCCTCCATGGTGCTGACCGGCTATATGGTGGGTGCGACGGGCGGCACGCTGATCGGCGGTTGGTTCGTGGACCGCGCAAAAGGCGGCGGGGTGATGGGCTTCATGACCATCCTGACCCTTTTCGCCATGGCGATGTTCCTGGTGCTGGGGCTGGTGGCGCTGCCGGAAATAGCGCTTCCCGGAGTTGGGCTGCTTGCTGGCCTCGCCATGGGGGCATCGCGCACCCCGCGCGACGTGATGCTAAAGGATGCCTGCCCGCCGGGGCAGATTGGGAAAGTGTTTGGCTTTGTCTCCTCTGGCCTGCCACTCGGCGGCGCCATTACGCCCGTGCCGCTCGGGTTTCTGATTGATATGGGCTACCCGATCCTGGTGCTGCCAGTGGTGGCGATGCTGCTGGGGCTTTCGCTGCTTTGCGCGGGCGGCGCCCGGGCCAGCAGCAAAGCGACGAAAGCACGCGCAGTTGCTGCTGAATGAAAAACATAAAAAACGGAAGGGCTCTGCCCTCCCGAACCCACCCGCCAAGGGCCGCGAGGCCCTTGGAACCCTAAACTTAGCATGAGCACCTTTGATGAAGGGGTGGCCTTATCCGCCTGGATAGCTGTCGCAGTCGTTGCGGCTTCGGGGGCGCTGAGCGCTTCGCGCAAGCAACTTGATCCGGTGGGGTTCATCCTGATTGCCTGCGTCACCGCCTTCGGCGGCGGCACTATGCGGGATTTGATTCTGGGCGCGCCCGTCTTTTGGCTCAAAGCGCCGGGCATGGTGTTGCTGGCATCCGGTGTTGCCTTGCTGGTCTTCTTCACGGCGCATCTTGTGGAACGACGCTTCGAGGCATTGCTTTGGGCTGATGCGGTCGGGCTTGGCCTATTCGCCGTGCTGGGCACGGAAGCAGCGCTTCTCTGGGGCGGGCCACCTTGGATCGCCATTCTAATGGGCACCATCACGGCAACCTTTGGCGGCATTCTGCGCGATATCATCTGCGCCGAATTGCCGCTGATCCTGCGGCGCGAAATCTACGCCACCGCGGCGGCTTTTGGCGCGGCCATCTTCGTCGCCCTGATCCATGCCAATGTGCCGCGCGACATCGCACTCCCGATCGGTGCCTTCGCCGGCTTCGCACTTCGCGGCGCCGCCATCCTGCGCGGCTGGTCCATGCCAACCTATAAGGCCCGCCCCGGCCGCGACTACCCAGACGAACGATAAGCAATGTCGCCCTACGCCATCGCGGTATTATTCACTTTGGCGAGCACGGCGCTCTATGCCCTTGGCTACGCTTTGGCGAAGGTTTTGGCAGAAAGCCTGCACCCGTTTGAAATCACCTTCCTGCGCTCAGCCCTGGTGCTGGCTTCCGTGATGGCACTGACCATGGTGAAGCCCGCACGCTTGGCGACCATCAAGCGCATCGCGGCACCCGCACGCCCCTGGGCGCAGCGCATGACGGGCGTGATGCTGATCTTCTCAACAACACTTGGCGTGATTGGCTATTGGCTGGTGCCGATTACGGAAGCCGCCGCACTTGGCTTCACTGCGCCCGTCATTCTCGCCGCGCTTGGTGCGCTTTGGCTGAAGGAGAAAGTCTCTGCGCGGCGCTGGATTGCCGTGCTGCTCGGCTTCGCCGGCATGCTGGTGGTGGTGCGCCCGGGCGGCGAACTTTTCACCTGGTATGCCGCCATTCCCGTCGCTTCCGCACTGTCCTACGCCACCTATCAAGTCATGGCGCGGCGCATTCGCGATGTGGCGAGTGCGGAAGACATCACCACCCAAGGCGCGCTGATGGGTGTTTTGATGCTGGCGCCGGCCATGCTGGTGCTGTGGCGCAGCCCCGATCTACTCACCTGGGGCCTGGTTGTGATCTACACTTTACTGCAGACGGCAGCTTTGCTTTTTCTGGCCGGCGCGGTGCGCCGGGCAGAGGTCTCGGCCCTCGCGCCCTGGCATTATGCGCGTATTGGCTTTGCGCTTGCCTTGGATGCGGCGATGTTTGACCGCTGGCCCGGGCTTTGGGCGCTGGCGGGGTGTCTGTTGATTGCGGCGGGCGGGCTGGTGCTCGCTTGGCCCGCGCGAAAGTAGAAGCCATTGCGTTCATGAGTGGCCCGAGACGCTCTCTGATTCCACCTGTCTCGGACATACTCCAACAACAACAAGGCACCACGCAAACTGTCGCTACTCGAACTCACCGTCGAGGTTCAGGATGTCAGCGGGGCCTGCAAAGTGATGGGGGATAAAGGGTAGGCGGGCAGATCGCGCCCACCCTAGAGCATGTTGCGTTCACATGGGTTCACGCAACCCGCTCTAGAGCTTTCTTTTTCGAGCATCTTCACGCGTTCAGATGATTCCATCTGAACGCGATCTGCTCTACCCCTTCACCTGCGTCATGGTACTAATCGCCCCCGATTCCCGCAGCGCTGCGCGTTCTGCCGCGGAAAACCCAAAAATCCCGCCCAGCACTTCTTCCTCATGCTGATTGAGAAACGGGCTCGGCGTCAGCGCCGGTGCGGGCGCATCGGCAAAACGCAGCGGTGAGGATGGCAAGCACACGCGTCCCACTTCGGGATGTTCCACCCAATGCAGCATGCCGCGTTCATGCATGCCGGTATCATTGATCACCTCATCCAAATCACGCACGGGTGCTGCCGGCACGCCGAATTTGCGCGTGGCGGCCACGGCTTCCTCGCGTGTCATGCCGGCTAGCCAGGCGGTCACCATGGCATCAACCTCCGCCATGTTTTGCACGCGCGCGGGGTTGGTGGCGAAGCGCGGATCGCCCATTAAATCTTCACGCCCCATGGCGCGCAGCAGGCGGTTCCAGTGATCTTCCTTGACCACAATGATCGCCAGATACCCATCGCTCGTTGGATAGACATTATAGGGCGCCATCGCGAGCCCCGCATGGGAATTGCCGGTGCGTGGCGGGATCTTGCCGCGCAGCCCGCCGAAATGCATGCCAAGCGCGGAAGCGAGGCACGGGTAGACCGTATCCTGCATGGCAATTTCAACAAAGCGCCCGCGCCCGGTACGTTCGCGGTCAAACAGCGCCGTGATGGCAGCCGCGTAAAGATGCGTGCCCCCCAGAAAATCCACCACCGCCGGGCCGGATTTCACTGGCGGGCCATCTGGAAAACCCGTGGTGTGCATAATGCCTGATGCTGCCTGCACGGTCAGGTCCATCGCCAGCTTGTCGCGATCCGGCCCGGAACGGCCATAGCCGGATGCCGCCGCATAGATCAGGCGCGGATTGCGCTTGATCAGCGCTTCCTGCCCAAGGCCAAGCTTATCCATCGCACCTGGGGCGAAATTCTCAATCAGGATATCGGCGCGATCCACCATGGAAAGGAACAGCTCGCGCCCCGCTTCATTCTTGAAGTCAATCGAAATGCCAAGCTTGTTGGAATTCAGCATGGCCTGCGGCACGGACCCGCCGGAAACCATCGTCCGCCGCCGGAGTGATTCACCCCCGGGCGGCTCGATCTTGATGACGGTGGCGCCCGCCATCGCCATCAGGAAGGAACAATACGGCGCCTGGTAAATCTGCCCGAGATCGAGAACGAGAATCCCATCCAGCGGGC
>JBILPX010000325.1:0-3720 GCA_044373565.1 Roseomonas sp. | reverse complement strand
CTTCCACCTATCGGCGGGGCCTGCATCAGGCCTGATCGAGAACGCCGCATGAGTAGCTCTCCCGGTTTGGCGCTTGTGCTTTTTCTGTTGGCAGGCGCGCAAACCTTGGCCACCATGGCGGTTTATGCCTTGCCTGTTTTGGTGGCCTATGCCGCGCCGGATTTCGGCATGGCGCGCGCTAATATCGGCTATCAGGTGGGCTTGGTTTACCTCAGCGCAGTTTTTGCTTCCGCCTATGGGCCGCGCTGGCTTGCGATATGGGGGCCGGCGCGCACGACGCAAATTGCACTTGCGGCTGCAGCGGTTGGTGTTGCGCTGCTGAGCTTTGCTGAACTTACCATCGCGCTGCCTGCAACGATGCTGATTGGCCTTGCCTATGGGCTGACCAATCCGGCTGCGTCACAATTACTTGGCAAGCTTGCGCCGCCGTCACGCCGCAATATGGTGTTTGGCCTGAAGCAAATGGGCGTGCCCTTCGGTGTGGCACTTGCAGGCTTAATGCTGCCCGGCACAGCAGAGCTTCTTGGTTGGCGCAATGCCATGCTGATTGCGGCAGCGATGTTGCTTACCATGGTGATCGGGCTGCAATTCAAGCGCGCGGATTGGGATCAGGATCGCGGTACGCCCGCCTTGCAGGCAGGGCCATTGCTATTGCTGAAATCGCCCGCGCTTGGCGTTATTGGCTTGGCGGCCGCTTGTTATGCCTTGGTGCAGATCGGCCTTGGCGCGCATATGGTCGCCATGCTGATCGGTGATTACGGCTGGGATTCGGTTTCGGCTGGTGCGCTTGTTGGGCTTTGTCAGGTGGTTGGCGGACTTTCGCGCATCGGCTGGGCTTTGGTGGCGGATACGAAACTGGGCGGGCAACGCGTATTGATGATGATCGGCGCGCTGTCAGGGATTTTCCTCATGATGCTGCCCTTGGTAAGCAGCAGCCAAACCTTCCTGCTGGTACTGCTTTTCATCGCTATCGGCGCCAGCACCGCCGGTTGGAATGGTGTATTGGTGGCGGAAAGCGTGCGCCTGGCCCCTGCCGGTGCTGCGGGCGCTGCATCCGGTGCGGTGATTTCACTCAGCTTCGCCGGCGCTGTACTTGGGCCGCCGCTGATTGCGTTGCTCGGGCAGGAATTGCACGGCTATCGCTACGCTTTCGCGCTATTGGCAACGCTGCCGCTGGCGGGTGCGGCGCTGTGTTGGTTCGGGCGCCATGCCCGCAAAGGAGATTTCGCATGACACGCGATATGGTTGGCTATGGCGGCCACTGGCCGGATATGCGTTGGCCGAATGGCGCCCGGCTTGCCGTTTCAGTTGCTGTCAATTTCGAAGAAGGCGCCGAGCAACAAGTGGGTGACGGAGACCCCCAATGCGAACGCTTGGGCGAGGTGATCAGCGTCGTCGCCCCTGGTGTGCGCGACATGGGCCAGGAACAGATTTTCGCTTATGGCACGCGCGCAGGTTTTTGGCGCATGCTGGATGCACTTGACCGCCACGCCATCCCCGCAACCTTTCTGATGTGCGGCCGCGCTGTTGAAAGGGCGCCCTCCCTCGCTGCCGAGGTAACCAGGCGCGGCCATGAAGCCGCCGCCCATGGCTGGCTTTGGCGCCCGCAATCGGATTACGCGTCTCGCGAGGCGGAGGCCACCGATCTTGATCGCTGCATCGCTGCCATCGCCAAAGCTTGTGGCGAGGCGCCTCAGGGGTTTTTCTGTCGCGGGTCGGAAAGCATCTGGACGCGCGGCTTGCTTCAGGAACGCGGCTTTACCTGGGTATCTAATGCTTTCGATGATGACGTGCCCTATGATGACCCAGCGCATCCTGGGCTTTCAGTGCTGCCCTATGCGCTTGATACCAATGACATGAAATTCTTCCATCCGAACGGCTTTGTACGCGCCGCGGAAATGGTTGAATATGTGAATGATGCGCTTGATGTGTTGCTTACGGAAGCCAAGCAGGGCAAGCCGCGCTTGCTCAATATCGGCTATCATTTGCGCATCGCGGGACGGCCCGCGCGCTTCCCTGCCTTTGAAAAAGTGCTGGCGCGGCTTGCGGTATTGGGCGATCAGGTCTGGGTCGCGCGGCGCATTGATATTGCCAAAGCCTGGCGCGCCGCGACCCGCGCATAAACGCAAGCCGCAGCGCGCCAAACACTCTGCCTCAGCCAGGCGGGGCAGTCTGCGCCATGGCCGGCATGGAGGATACCTTCGCGTACCAGGCTTCCAGCTTGGGATGCCCAGGCCGCCATGGTTCATTCGCGTAACGGAAATCCATATAGCCCAAAGCGCAGGCAATGGTGATTTCGCCAATATTCGTCAGCATTCCCAGGCCATCGGCTTCCGCTTCCAATATAGCCAGCGCCGCTTTCACCTTGCCTTGCTGAAGTGCGATATAGGTCTGCCGCCCTTCATCCTGCGGTAGTGCAATTTCGCGCCGGCGCGGCTGAGTCGCGTCCAAAATGCCATCGCCCAAAGCTTCCTGACGCAACGCCTTCCAACGCGCCGGCCCCGCTGGCGGGAACATCTTCGGCCCATCGCCGATGCTGTCCAGATATTCGCAAATCACCGGGCTATCATAAAGCGCGGTGCCATCATCCAGCACCAGGGTCGGCACTTTCGAAAGCGGATTGACCTTCAGCAGCGCCGGATCGGTCGTGCCAACCGTCCAAAGCTCCATTTGCTTGTCAATGCCGCGCTGGATCGCGAGTGCGACACATTTGCGCACATAGGGGCTATTGGGGGAGTAAGCGAGTTTCATATTGCGTTTCCTTCCTTTGTATCAGAGCAAAATCATCACGCCGGCGGTGTGCCGAGTGCATTCATCACAGCACCACGCTTTTCCATCCACCAGCCATGTTGCGGCGGCCAGCAACCGAAAACTTCCTCGGTTGTGCCGGGTTCCAGCACGGCCCGCGCATGCAAAGGCCAATTCGGGTTGTTCATGCCTTCACGCCCAACCGCAATCAGGTCCGCATCACCCGCAGCCAAAGCCGCTTCGGCCTGCTGCGGACCGATAATCAGGCCGACCGCCATGGATTTCATGCCCAGCTCTCGACGAATTTGCGCGGCATAGGGAATCTGAAAACCATAACCGCGCGGCACGCGCTTGCTGCCCGTGGCACTGCCGCCAATACCGCCTGATGAACAATCCATCACATCAACGCCAAGCTTTTGGCATTCGCGCGCATAGGCGACACTATCGGACATTTCCCAGCCACCATCAGCACCATCCACCGCAGAAATGCGCACGAACAATGGCAGGTTTTCCGGCCAGGCTTCGCGCACCGCACGCACAATCTCAAGCGGGAAGCGCATGCGCCCGGCAAGGTCGCCACCATATTCATCATTGCGCATATTGCTGAGCGGCGACAGAAATTGATGCAGCAGATAGCCATGCGCGCAATGCACCTCAATCGCCTCATACCCGGCAGCAAGGGCACGACGCGTGGCAGTGGCGAAGGCTTCACGAATATCCGCCATGCCTTCCTTGGTCAGTGCCTCTGGCTGCACATGGCCTTCGCCAATGGCGGTTGCTGTCGGCCCCACCAGCGGCCAAGGCTTTTCGCCAATCGCAATTTCCGGCGCACCAAGCGGTCCATTGCCTTCAAAGGCGCGCTGCGAAGAACCTTTGCGCCCTGCATGGCCAAGCTGCATCGCCGGCACCGCGCCCTGCGCCTTGATGAAACGCGCAAGCCGCTGCACCGGTTCAATATGCGCATCGGACCAA
>JBILPX010000062.1:0-12100 GCA_044373565.1 Roseomonas sp. | reverse complement strand
CGGGCATAGCTTCAGCCGCATTCACCGCGATGACATTGCCCATGCGGTGATGGCCGCCATTTGCAACCCACCTGAACCTGGCTGCCGCGTGCTGAATTTCGTGGATGATGAACCTGCCGATAGCGCGGCAGTCATGGCGGAAGCGGCGCGGCTTTTGGGCATGCCGCCACCGCCGGTGGTTCCTTTTGAGGACGCACGCGCTGCCATGTCGCCCATGGCGCTTTCATTCTGGTCAGAAAATCGCCGTGTTGCGAATGCAGCCACCAAGGCGGCACTGGGGATTGAATGGCGGTATCCGAGTTATAGGGAGGGGTTGGCGGCGAGTTTGGGGTAGTGCGAGATAGGGAGAAGATATTGAGACAGAGGATACTGCGTTTTATGCCAAGGAAAAACGACAAAGCGTATGACTTGGCATTCGTTGCCGAGCGGATCATGCCTGTGCTTGGAGTGGGATTCTGAAATGCCAGGAAATTACTCTAAGTTCTTCGAGATATTCCCCGGTGCCGGACATGGTTTAGTGTTGGAGATAGCTTCAACCTACTTCAGCAAAACATATCTTCCACTACCAGCGGATGGCGTTCAAAGGATTATGCTGATGGGGCGAAGTCCGTTATCCGTGACCTCATCAGCTGAAAATCAAGTCCGAAGCCTATCAACGTTAACGGGATGCTGGAAAGTAATCAAGGGGCTTCTTGCCAAGCCATTGATCATTAAATTTCTTTCGCAGGAAATCACAATTTTTCTTTACATGAAGAATTCGGCGCATCGAAGAGCCATCCGAAAAGAATTGAAAATTCTGAAACTACTTTATCTAGGCTTTGAGGTGATCTGCGATTTTGATAATGCCGGATTGGTGCTTGGTTTTGCTGAGGCACCACCTCGGCCGATCGCGTATAAGGACGCCAAGCTACATATCGGTTTTATTGTTCATTTATATTATTTTGATGCTTGGGACGATATTGAGGCATGTCTGAAGCAGGTGCGTGTTCCGTTTGGTCTCCTGGTAACGATGACACATGCAGACAATCATATTGCCAAGAGAATTACTGATGCTTTTCCCTTTGCCCGAATAACAGTAACCGAAAATTCTGGTCGCGATATCCGGCCTTTTTTTGAATTGCTTGATGGTGGAAAGCTCGACGAATTTGATATCGTCTGCAAATTGCATGGCAAGAAATCGCGTCGCGCAGGCCGGACCACGCTCCTTGGCGACTTGTGGCGAAGGGCCTGCCTGCTTGACCTTTTTGCGGCCGATGGTCGTCTCTTGGAGGTCATCTCAAAGTTTCAAGCTGACCCAGATCTCGGCATCTTGGGTCCCGCGCGCTTACGGGTTCCGAATATGCGATTTGAACTACAAGATGCCTGGAGTGGTAATCAGATAAGGACGCTTCAAGTGGCGCAGGAGCTTGGGCTCGCTCAGGAGGAATTTGAACTCGATTTCTTTGCAGGCACCATGTTCTGGGTCAGACCTGCAGCGCTCACGCTGCTGAGGCAGAAAGGCCTGTCGGGACCGGAGAGCTATGGGCAAGAAAAGGACCAAACAGATGGCGCCCTTGAGCATGCCCTTGAGAGGCTTTTTCTAAACGCCGCAAAGCGAGCTGGTTTCCGTGTTGGGGACCTGCCAATGACGATCACTCGGCAAGAATGAATTCCGTTTTCAAAGTAAAAATACATCGCCGCGCTACCCGTCATGTCGCTACTGATGCCGCGGGTCACGGCTGATCGCTCCCACCGTGCAGTTTGCCGCCAATTCAAACCCATCACGCCCAGTGATGGTCAGGCTGAGTTCCGCGCGCCGTACATCTTCCAAAGTAAAGCCCGCATCAAACAATCGGATCATGGGCCCAAGCGCGGCGGAGGCGTTATTATACTTCGCACGCCCCAGCAACAACGGGCTGCGCCCTTCCACATCCCGCAGATTGACATCATTGCCGAGTGTCGCACCTTGATGCGCCCCTTGCCATTCACCACCATCACCGCTTTCGGCTCAAGGTTGGATCAGGCGGAGACAGGATGCACTCCAATCTGGCTGCCCGGTTCCGACGGACGCCATGGTGGGGCATTTGGTGAAAATCTCCGCATCCGGACCGATGCCCACTTCCCGATATTGGCTCCACCAACCCTTTTGCAGCAACGCGGCCTTCAGGCGCATCGCTTCCGCGCTGCCGGGCATGATCGCTGCCAGATCATTGCCAATGATGGCGCGGAATTCCGCGCGTACGGCTTCCGCCTGGCCGGCATCGCCGCGGCAGCGGCCTTCACCGTTTGCAGAATTTAGTCGCATTTTCCGAGTCACCAAGTGATTCCACTTGGCTTGAAAATGCTTCAGCGCGACGCATCATGCTGAAGCCATAGCTGCAGCGCCGCGCCTTACGGCATCGCGACATCAATGCCCTGGTAGAAGTAATTCTGCGCACGGATTTCATCATCCGTAAGGCGCCGGCCGGCCGGGATCACGACATTGCCATCCTGGCGCGTGATCGGACCTTCAAACGGGTGCAGCGTACCGGCAGCGATAGCGTCGCGGATGCGCGTTGCCTCGCTCACTTCCTCGGGCGTCATATTGGTGAAGGGGGCCATGCGGAACATGCCGCTGCCAAGCCCGCCCCAGGTATCCGTCGGGCGCCAGGTGCCGTCCAACACTGCCTTCGCACGCTCGGCATAGTAATCGCCCCAATTGTTGACGCTGCTGGTCAAATGCGCGCGCGGTGCGAAGCGTGTCATGTCAGATGCCTGGCCGAAGCCGAAGATGCCGCGCTGTTCGGCCAATTGCAGCGGCGCCGGGCCATCGGTGTGGCTGCACAGCACGTCGCAGCCCTGGTCAATCAGGGCGCGGGCCGCATCGGCCTCTCGCGCTGGGTTCGACCAGGCATTCACCCACACCACGCGCACCTTCATGGACGGGTCCACCGACCAGGCACCGCGCATCACGGTGTTGATGGCGCTAATCACCTCCGGCACTGGGAAGGTGGCGACATAGCCAATGGTCTTGGAACGCGATTTGCGCGCGGCGATTACGCCCTGGATGTAGCGGCCTTCGTAGAAGCGCGCATTGTAGATCGCCATATTGGGCAGCATCGTCGGGCCAGTCGCATTCTCAAAGAATACGCCCGGGTGCTGCGGCGCCATGCGCTGCGTGGGGGCGAAATAGGAAAAGCTGGTCGTGAAGATCAGCCGATGGCCGGTGCGGACCAGCTGCGTCACAACGCGGTCGAAATCGGGCGGCGCCACGGATTCCACCGTGGTGGCGTTGACGCGATCGCCCAGTACCTCAGCCATGCGGCGGCGGCCCTGGTCGTGCATATGCGACCAGCCGAAATCACCGACCGGACCGATCAGGACGACGCCTACGCTCAGGCGCGACTGAGCTTCGGCCTGCTGGCCGGCCAGCGCAGTGCCGGCAAGACCGGCGGAGCCAGCCATAAGGTGACGACGGGTGATGTTCATGAAGCTCTCCCTCGATAGCGGTTTGGATTAAGCAAATTTAATGCCGAAAGCATTTTCAAGCCAAGTGGTCACACTTGGCGGCTCGGAAAATGCGACCACACCAAGCATTTTCAAGCCAACTGGTCACACTTGGCGGCTCGGAAAATGCGACCACACCAAGCATTTTCAAGCCAAGTGGTCACACTTGGCGGCTCGGGAAATGCAATCAAACAACATTCGAAGGCCCTATCTATCGGGCACAAAGGGCGTTCCAAGGCAGGCAGGCCCCGCCGCCCCGCCCCGCCTTGCCCGCATAATGAGCACCAGGACCAGAATCGTGATCAGATAGGGCAAGGCCGCCAGAAAATGCGATGGCAGGGGCACGCCGGCCGATTGGGCATGCAATTGCAGGATCGTGAGCGCACCAAAAAGATAGGCGCCGAACATGGCCCTGAAGGGCAGCCAGGAGGCAAAGACCACGATGGCCAGCGCAATCCAGCCCCGCCCGCCGGTCATGCCGCTGGTCCAGAAGGGGGTATAGACGAGCGACATATAAGACCCCGCCAACCCGGCGCAGCCGCCGCCGAACATGATGGCCAGCAGGCGAATGCGCCGCACCGGATAGCCGAGCGCATGCGCCGCCGCGTGGTTTTCGCCGACCGCGCGCAGGACAAGGCCAGCCCGGCTTTTGGTGAGAAACCACCAGACGCCGATGACCAGCGCCACCGAGGCATAAACAAAGGGGTCCTGATGGAACAGCACCGGCCCGATGAAGGGAATATCGGACAGCAGGGGAATTTCGATCTTGCCAATGCCCGCGCGCTGCACGCCCACAAAGGGCGCGCCGATCACGCCCGAAAGCCCAAGCCCAAGGATGGCGAGTGCCAGCCCCGCCGCGACCTGATTGGCCGCAAGGCCTAAGACTAGCGCAGCAAAAACCAAGGACAGCGCCATACCCGCCAGCACCGCCACCAGCATGCCAAGCGTTGAAGACCCGGTGGTGATCGCCGCCGCAATGCCGGCGGCAGCGCCGATGATCATCATGCCCTCAACGCCCAGGTTCAAAACGCCCGCGCGTTCCACCACCAATTCGCCAATCGCTGCAATCAGCAGCGGGGTGGAAGCGGTGATGATGGTCAGGATAATGGCTTCGAACAAGGTCATGCGGCGGCACCCCGCAGCAGGCGAAAGCGATACAAAAGCAGGCTATCGCAGGCCAGCACGAAGAACAGCAATAACCCTTGCAGCACGCGTGTAGCATCAAGCGGCAGGCGCAGCATGATTTGTGCATTCTCGCCACCGATGAAGGTGATGGCGATGAAAATGCCGGCGAATAAACAGCCGATAGGGTTGAGCCTTCCCAGGAAGGCAACGATGATGGCGGTGAAGCCATAGCCGGGTGAAATGCCGGGCTGCAATTGCTTCACCGTGCCCGCGGCTTCAAGCACACCCGCAAGTCCCGCAAGCGCGCCAGAGATCATGAAAACCGTGATGACCAAACGGGTTTCAGAAAACCCAGCAAAGCGCGCGGCGCGCGGTGCTTCGCCCACCAGGCGGATTTCAAACCCTTTCAGCGTGCGCCCCATCAGCAGCATGAAGCCCAGCACCACCGCAATCATGATCGGCGTGCCAATATTCAGCCGCCCGCCCGCCATCAGCAGCGGCAAAGTCGCTTCCGCTTCAAACACCACGCTATGGGGCATGTTGAAGCCGGCCGGGTCGCGCCAAGGGCCGCGCACCAGGTAATCCAGCAGTAATTCCGCGACATATACCAGCATCAGGCTGGTCAGGATTTCATTCGCGCCGAAGCGGGTGCGGAGCAGCGCCGGGATCAGCGCAAAACAGGCGCCGGCCATGGCGCCCACCAGCAGCATCACCGGCAAAAGCCAAGGGCCTTGTGTACTGCCATGGGTGATGATGGCGATATAACCGCCCGCCATGGCACCGAACAGGAATTGGCCCTCGGCGCCGATATTCCAGACCTTCGCGCGGTAGCAAACCGCAAGCCCAACCGCGATCAGCACAAGCGGTGTCGCCTTTACCGCCACTTCCTGCAAGCCCCAAGAATCCGAGAGCGGATCAAGAAAATAAGTGCTCAGCGCCGCCACAGGATCCTTGCCAAGCAGCGCGAACATGATGGCCGCCGAGATCAGCGTAAGCGCCACCGCAATCAGCGGAGAAATCAGCATCAGGCTGATTGGCGTTTCGGTGCGACGCTCCATCACAAGTTTCATCACGCCGCCATCCCCGCCCCACCCATCAATAGGCCGAGCGATTCACGTGTGGCTTGAGCAGTTGGCATGGCGGGCGAAAGTCGGCCCATGAACATGACGCAAAGCCGGTCTGAGATTTCGAGTAACTCATCCAGATCCTGGCTGATGACGAGCACCGCGCTACCGGCGCGGGCAAGGTCCATCAGCGCCTGGCGAATGGTGGAAGCGGCACCGGCATCCACACCCCAGCTTGGCTGCGCCACCACCAGAATGCCGGGCTGGCGCGCGATTTCGCGACCGATGACAAATTTCTGCAAATTGCCGCCGGATAGCGCGCGCGCTTCCGGATCGGCGGGGCCTTTGCGCACATCAAAGGTGCGCACCACCTTGCCCACGAAGTCAGTCAGCTTCGCGCGATCCACCAACCCGTGGCGCAAGAAACCATTGGTGGCATGGCCTGAAAGCAGCGCGTTCTCTGTCAGCCGCATGGCAGGTGCCGCGCCATGGCCAAGCCGTTCTTCCGGCACAAAGGCAGCGCCGCGCTTGCGGCGTTCATTGATGCCAGCGTGGCCAACAGTCGCACCATCCATCGCGATAGCCTCGGCATGCGGCGCCAATTCTTCGCCGCTGAGCGCTGCAAAAAACTCATCCTGACCATTGCCGGCGACACCTGCGATGCCAAGCACCTCACCCGCGCGAAGCTCAAGATTTATATTGGCAAGCGCAATACCATGGGTATGCAGCGCCGGGAGCGATAGCGCGGAAACTGCCAAGCGAACCGGGCCTTGCGCTTCGAGATGATCATGGCGGATGGGCACGACATCGCCACCCATCATCATGCGCGCCAGGCTTGCCGCAGTTTCTGCGCGCGGGTCGCAATGCGCCACCACCTGGCCGCCGCGCAGAATGGTCGCGGCTTCGCAAATGCGGCGCACTTCTTCGAGCTTGTGGGAGATGTAGAGAACCGAACGCCCTTCAGCGCGCAGCCTTGCGAGGGTGGCGAAAAGCCCCTCTGCTTCCTGGGGCGTCAGTACCGAGGTAGGTTCATCCAGGATCAGCAGGCTTGGGTCCTGCATCAGGCAACGCATGATCTCAACGCGCTGCCGTTCACCCACTGAAAGCCGCCAGATCTCGCGCTTGGGATCAAGCGGCAGGCTATAGGCGCGGCTGGTTTCAGAAAGGCGTTGGGCGATTTCGTCCAAGGGTTCAGCGCCATCAAGCGCGAGGGCGACATTCTCGGCCACCGTCAGCGCCTCAAACAGCGAAAAATGCTGGAACACCATGCCAATGCCAAGCGCGCGGGCGGCGCGGGGGCTTTCGACCTGAACAGGCGCGCCACGCCAGACAAGCCACCCCGCATCCGGGCGCAGCAGGCCATAGATAATTTTGACCAGGGTGGATTTACCCGCCCCGTTTTCGCCCAGCAGCGCATGGATTTCCCCGGGCGCCACGGTCAGGTCCACGGCGTCATTGGCAAGCAAGGCGCCGAAGCGCTTTGTGATGCCCTTAGCGGCAAGGAGCGGGGGGGAGGCCTGCATGACAGGCGTGTAACCTTTTTCGTTTTCCCTGTCGCCAGGGTGGTGCGGCCTCAGCCGGCAGAAAAATCAGCCCGGCAGGGCAAAGGCGGTAAGCTCCGCCCTTAATTCGGGCATGCCCTGGCCGGTTTCGCTGCTGGTCACCAGCACCATGGGATGGGCGGCGGTATGGCTGCGGGCCAGCGCCTCAACCTCGGCCAGGCGCTTGGCGAACTGCTCGGCCGGCACATCATCTGCCTTGGTCAGCACGATCTGAAACGCGACCGCAGCCTCATCCAATAATTTCATCGCGGCAATGTCGGCGGATTTGGTTTCAATCCGCGCATCCATCAGCAGCAATACGCGGCGCAGATTGGGCCGACCGCGCAGGTATTCGAACATCATGCCCTGCCAATCGGCCTGCAATTCCTTCGATGCCTTGGCATAGCCATAGCCCGGCATATCCACGAGCACGAGCCGTTCGCCGAGATTAAAAAAATTGAGCTGGCGCGTGCGCCCCGGCGTATTGGAAACGCGTGCCAGCGCATTGCGCCCCGTCAGCGCATTCAGCAGCGAAGATTTCCCGACATTGGATCGCCCGCAAAAGGCGATCTCCGGCAGGCCGGGCGGTGGCACTTGTTCAAGCTTTTGCGCGCCGAAGAAGAAATCGCAAGACCGCGCGAACAACAACCGTCCCGCTTCAAGCTGGGCGGCGCGCGCGTCTTCAGTAGTGGCCTCGGCCAAGCCACTCATCACGCAAACCTGGCAAGCGGCGTCATGCCTACTTGCCGCCCGCCTTGGCCACGCGGGATGCAGCGCGTTCATGGCGCATGATGTAGTATTGTTGGCACACAGAAAGCGTATTGTTCCAGGCCCAATAGACGATCAGCCCGGCCGGGAAGGATGCCAGCATGAAGGTGAAGATCACCGGCATCCAGGCAAAGATCTTGGCCTGAATCGGATCAGGCGGCTGCGGGTTCAGTCTTTGCTGCACCCACATGGTCACGCCCATGATCAGCGCCCAGGCCGGCATGTGCAAAAAGTTGCTCAAGGCCGCGGGATCGAAGGGCAGCAGGCCGAACAGATTGAACAGATTGGTCGGGTCTGGCGCGGACAAATCCTTGATCCAGCCAAAGAAGGGCTGGTGGCGCATTTCAATGGTAACGAACAGCACCTTATAAAGCGCGAAGAACACCGGAATCTGGATCAGGATGGGCAAGCAACCGGAGGCAGGGTTTACCTTCTCACTCCGGTAAAGCGCCATCATTTCGACCTGCGCCTTTTGCGAGTCGTCCTTATAGCGTTCCTTGATCTCGGCCATTTTTGGGCCAAGAACCTTCATCTTGGCCATTGATTTATAGGCTTTATTTGCCAGCGGGAAAAAGACGATCTTGATGGCGAGTGTGAAGATCAGAATGGCGACACCGAAATTGCCGAAAACCTGGAACAGCCAATCCAGCGCGTAGAAGAAGGGCTTGGTCAGGAAGTAGAACCAGCCGAAATCAATCGCTTTGTCGAAATCCTTGATGCCGAAGCGCGTTGCGTAATCATCCAGCAAATGGACTTCCTTGGCACCGGCAAAAAGCCGGCTTTTGAAGCCATCCGCGGCACCGGGCGCGATCTGTTGCGCGGCGGGGGCGGCGATATCCACCTGCCAACGCTCACCAGCCGTGCCAGCGCCTTCGCTGACAAAGCGATAGGCCGCGCGCATGGGTTGATCCGCTGCTGCAGGCATAAGAGCGGCGAGCCAGTATTTATCCGTAATTCCAACCCAACCGCCGGCATCTTCCTGTTCGAAAGCCGCCCCACGACGCTTTTGCGCTTCGTTCTTGGCGTCAGCGAGGGTCATTTCATTCAGCCGGCCGCCTATAACGCCGGTGAAGCCTTCATGCAGAATATAGAAGCCTTCAACCTTCGGCGTTGTTTCGCGCCGCACGCGCGCCCAGGGCAGCACCGCCACCAAGTCAGAACCAGTATTGCGCATGCGCTGTTCGGCGGAGAACATGTAATTCTCATCCAGGCTCAACTGGATCTCAAAAATCTGGCCCTGGCCATTATTCCAGGTGAGCGTGACCGGCTTGCCAGGCGCAAGCGGCCCACCGCTAATCTGCCAATCAGTCTCCCCATCCGGCACGCGGGTGCGGCCATCAGCGGCAGTCCAACCCCATTGCGCGAAGTAAGGCGCGGCGGAATCACGCGGCGCGAAAAGCCGCACAGGCGGCGAACCCGCATCGGTGGTTTCGCGGTGGCGGAGCAGCACCAAATCATCCAACCGCGCGCCTCGCAGATTGAGGTTGCCAGCGACCGAAGCGCTTTCAATGGCGATACGCTGCGCAGGCGCGCGTGCCGCAGGTGCGGCTTCCTGCTGCGACGGTGCGGTCAGCACCGGCGTCGCCGGCACGGGCGCGCCAGTAGCGGCGGGCGCCGGCACGGCCGGTGCGGGCGCCTGTTGCGTGATGGGCGCCGGCGCTTCGGGCGGCGCCATCATGCGCTTGTAGACATCAAACAACAGCAATATGCCGATTGAAAGCGCAATCGCGGCGAACAGACGCTTCTGATCCATGGCGGGTGCTCAGCCTTTAGTGTTTTTGGGGCGGGGTACGGGGTCGTAGCCGCCAGGGGTCCAGGGGTTGCAGCGCAGGATGCGCCGCGTGGTCAACCAGGTGCCGCGCAGCGCACCATGGTCTTCCAAAGCTTCCAGCGCATAATCGCTGCAGGTCGGGTAATGGCGACAATGGCTGCCGATAATGCCGCGCAGCGTATAGCGATACGCATGCACGCAGCCCTTCAGCGCAACCGCAGGCAGGCTCATGGTGCGACACCGGCTTGGCGAAGCGCGGCGCGCAGATCCTCAATCAACAAAGGAAAGGGGCGTTCGGCGGTGGCGTCGCGCCCGATCAGCACCAAATCCCAGCCGGAAAGCCCCATACCGGGCATTGTCAGCCGCACGGCTTCCTTCAGGCGCCGGCGGGCCCGGTTGCGGATCACGGCATTGCCGATTTTCTTCGTCACGGTGAAGCCCAGCCTGAGCGAGGGTTCGGGCACAGCCAGTGCTTGCAAAACAAGCCCTGGCTTTGCAGCGCGCTTACCACGGGATGCGGCGCGCAGAAATTCCCGCCGTTTCTTGAGCCTTGCGAGCCGAGGCGCAGCGGAAGGCAATGGTGCGGCGTAAGGTTCTTGCCGCTCCATCACGCAATCCCGCGCGAGGCTCTGATCAGGCGGAAAGACGCTTGCGGCCCTTGGTGCGGCGATTGGCCAACACCTTGCGGCCGCCCACGGTCGAAAGACGGGAGCGAAAGCCATGGCGACGCTTCCGGACGAGCTTGGAGGGCTGATAGGTACGCTTCACGATACTTCTCCCAGGGGGCCGCAGCCATAAGGCAAAGAAAGAGCGCCGGCGGCGGACCAATGACGGGCCGCCCCGGCGGGGTGGGGGTCTATAGGGAGAGCAGGGGCTATCCGTCAACCATAAGCGCAGCCGAAACCGATTGACGCTGGGGGAAAGCGGCCCGCATCATCCTCCAAATGGCTTGGTGGGGCGCAGTACGCCACGCCAGAATGGGGAGGAAGGGCATGGCTGAAGCGCCCTATGACACGGTTTTGCAGAATTTTCGTCTGGCCGATGGCGGGCCGCCTGGCCAGCGCCTGGCGCTGAAGGATGGGCGGATTGCGGCAATCCTGCCCACCGATGCCCCGGCGCCCCCGGCAGGCCAGGTGCTGGATTTGGGCGGGGATTTGCTGCTGCCCGGCCTGGTGGATGGGCATATGCATCTGGATAAGACGCTATTTGGCCTGCCCTGGACCCCGCATGCAGCCGAGCCCTTCCGCATGAGCCGGATTGCGACGGATGAGAGGCTTTTGCCCTCCCTACCCCTGGATACGGCCGCGCGGGCGGGGGCGCTGATCCGGCGCTGTGTGGCGAATGGCACGGCCCATATCCGCACCCATGCTGATATCACCCCTGCCTTTGGCCTATCCACGCTTGAAGGCGTGCTGGCAGCGCGGGAGGCGCTTAAGGCAGCCGCGACGGTGCAGGTGGTGGCCTTCCCCCAGGCGGGTGTGATGCGCGCCGGCGGCAAGCCCATGCTCGACCTGCTGGACGCCGCCATTGGCGCGGGGGCGGAGCTGGTGGGTGGCATTGACCCTTGTGAGGTGGACCGCGATCCGGCCGGACAACTGGACGGCATTTTCGCCATCGCGGAAAAGCGCGGCGTGGGCGTGGATATCCATTTGCATGAGCCGGGCGAGCTTGGCCTGTTCAGCCTGCTGGAAATCTGCGCCCGGGTGCGCGCGCATGGCATGGCAGGCCGGGCCACGATCAGCCATGGCTTTTGTTTGGGCGGCATTGCCGAATCAAAACAGAAGGCGGCCGCGGAGATGATGGCATCCTGCGGTGTTGCTTTGGTAACGCATGGCGCGGGCAGTGCGACCATGCCGCCGCTCATGCTGCTGCGCCGCGCCGGTGTGCGCGTGTTCTGCGGCAATGATGATGTGCGCGATACCTGGAGCCCCTATGGCAATGCCGATATGTTGGAACGCGCTTCGGTCATCGGCTGGCGGGAAGATTTGCGTCATGATCCGTTGATCCTGGAATTATTCAGCATGGTGTCTTCCGAAGGCGCGGCGGCGCTTGGTATTGCGGATTACGGCATAGCGCCCGGTAACCCTGCGCATTTCTTCACCTTGCCAGCCGAGAATATTCCGGATGCCATTGGCGCACATCCGCCGCGCCGGCGTGTGTTTCACGCGGGGCGCCTGGTGGCGGAAAATGGCGCATGGGGGCAAGCGGCATGAGCAATACAGCGGAAGAAGCCGGGGTTTTTGACTTTATCGTCTCGGGCGCCGGTTCCGCCGGCGCGGCGGTTGCCGCGCGGCTTTCGGAAGATGGGCGCTATTCGGTGTGCTTGCTGGAAGCGGGGCCGCCGGATCGCAACCCGTGGATTCATA
>JBILPX010000324.1:0-3739 GCA_044373565.1 Roseomonas sp. | reverse complement strand
CAGCTTCATCAGGAAGACGGGATACAGGAAGAAGGGCGCTACCACCAAGGCTGCGAACATCACCAAAAGAGCGATGAATTGCGCCTTTGTGAAGCCAAAGATTGATTCCTGCGGGCCCGCAGGCACGGCACTGCTTGTCATGGATTGACCAGCCATGGATCAAGCCCTCCCGAAAAGGCCGGCAGGACGCGCCAGCAAAACAATAACCATGATGATAAAGATTACGGTGGCCGAGGCTTCCGGATAGAAAACCTTGGTCAGACCTTCGACGACACCAAGCCCAAAGCCCGTCAGCACGGACCCCAGGATGGAACCCATGCCGCCGATCACCACCACGGCAAACACCACGATAATCAGGTTGGTGCCCATTTGCGGATTGACCGAATAGATCGGCGCAGCCAGCACGCCGGCCAGCGCCGCCAAAGCCACGCCCGCACCATAGGTCAGTGTGATCATGCGCGGCACATTCACGCCAAAGGCCTGCACCAGCGGCGCGTTTTCCGTCGCCGCGCGCAGATAGGCGCCCAGCCGGGTCTTTTCGATCACAAGCCAGGTGGTGATGCAGGCAAAAAGCGCAAACACCACGACCCAACCGCGATAGACCGGCATGAACATGAAGCCGAGATCCCAAGCCCCCGATAATTCCGGCGGAATGCGATAAGGCATGCCGGAAGAGCCATATTGATTTCGGAAAACGCCTTCAAGGATTAACGATAACCCGAAGGTCAGCAGCATCCCGTACAAATGATCCATCTTGTAAAGCTGACAGATCATAGTTCGTTCAAGTATCACGCCTGTCAGCCCCACCAGCAATGGTGAAAGGATCAGTGCCCACCAATAGCCGATGCCCAGGTAATTCAGCAGCATCCAGGCCACAAAGGCGCCCATCATGAACTGCGCGCCATGGGTAAAGTTGATGATGTTGAGCAGCCCGAAAATCACCGCGAGGCCGAGTGACAGCATCGCGTAGAAGGCGCCATTGATCAATCCGAGCAGAAGCTGTCCAAAGAGCAGCGGCGTCGGTATGCCGAATATCTCATCCATGCGGAGATTTTCCCTCAGGGCACCGACGCGCCATGGCGGCTGCCATGGGCGGGGCGCGAAGTGGATAACAATTGTTTCATGTCAGGCCCGGACCAGGGGGCAATTGCCCTCACTCATCGGGCGGAAAGCTTCCTCGGCCGGGGTGGTCTGCAGAAGCTTGTAGTAGTCATAAGCACCACGGCTTTCGGACGGCGCCTTCACCTCAAACAGGTAGGAAGGGCAAAGCTTGCGGCCATCCGGGCGGATGGAGCCGGCGCCGAAAGCGTCATCATCGCAGGGCAACGCCTTCATGCGATTGACAACATCCACACCGGCAACCTTGGAAGCCGCAACACCCATATCGGCGATTGCCTTCAGGTAATGCAGCGTTGCGGAGTAATTCGCGATGGAAGCCATATTGGGCCGCACATCACGGAGCCGCGGGCGAAGCCTTTCTGAAATGGCGCGGGTGCGGTCATTCAGATCCCAATAGAAGCTTTCGGTCAGGATCAGCCCCTGCGCGGTTTGCAGGCCAAGCGCATGCACATCCGGCAGGAACATCAGCAACGCGGCCAGCTTCACGCCACGGCGCGTGATGCCGAATTCGGCAGCCTGCTTCACCGTATTGATGGTATCGGCGCCGGCATTCGCCATGCCGATCACCTTGGCGCGCGAAGCCTGCGCCTGCACCAGGAAGGATGAGAAATCTGTCGTCGCCGGGAAGGGATAACGCACCTGCCCCATCACCCGCCCGCCGGCATTCCGCACAAAATTCGCGGTATCACGTTCCAAAGCATGGCCGAAGGCGTAATCGGCGGTGATGAAGAACCAGCTATCGCCGCCGGCGCGCACCATCGCACCACCCGTGGATTTCGCCAGCATATAGGTGTCATACATCCAATGCACGGTATTGGGTGTGCAGGCCGGCCCTGTCAGGTCCGATGTCGCGGACCCCGTATTCACATAGGCCTTGTTCTTCTCACGCGCGATATTGGCAACCGCGAGACCGACCGAAGATGTCGGCACATCCAACACCATATCCACGCCCTGGTCATACCATTGGCGCGCGATATTCACGCCAATATCGGGACGGTTCTGGTGATCGGCATTGATCATTTCGACATTGAAGCCGCGATTGCCGAATTCCTGCACCGCTTGACGCGCGCATTCCAACCCATAGGGACCGCTGATGTCGCGGTAAGGGCCGGACATGTCGTTCAACACGCCGATGCGGATGGTATTTGCCGCCTGCGCGCGGGCAGAGCGCCATGGCAAGCCACCAAGGGCAGCGCCGCCAGCAGCGGCACCCCCGAGAACACTACGCCTTGTTGTTGTCATGACGCTTCCCCTTTTGCTTGATTAAATCACGAACGAACCAGGGCGCAGCCGCCTTCACCGATCGGGCGGAAAGCTTCCTCAGCCGCTGTGGTTTGCAGAAGTTTGTAGTAATCCCAGGGCTTCGTGCTTTCCGCCGGCGACTTCACCTCAAACAGGTATGAGGGGATAAGGCGGCGGCCATCCGCGCGGATAGTGGCCTTGCCGAACAGATCATCATCCGAAGGCTGCGCCTTCATGCGGTTCACCAGGTCAAGGCCGGAAGCCTTGGCGGCCGGCACGCCCATCGCCGCCACAGTCTTCAGGAAGTGCAGCGCACCTGAATAGCATCCGGCATGGATCATGTTCGGGTAATTGGTGGGCACGCGGCGCAGCATACGTTCGGTCCAGGCGCGGGTCTTGTCGTTCATGTCCCAATAGAAGCTTTCGGTGCAGACCAGCCCCTGCGCCACTTGCAGCCCCATGCCATGCACGTCATTAACAAACAGCAGCAGCGAAGCGAGCTTGATCCCGCGCCGCGTGAGCCCGAATTCCGCTGCCTGCTTCACGCAATTCTGCGTATCGGCGCCGGCATTGGCAAAGCCAATCACCTTGGCGCGCGAAGCTTGCGCCTGCAGCAGGAAGGATGAGAAATCCGTGGTGCCGGGGAAAGGTGTGCGCACCTGGCCGAGAATACGCCCGCCCGAATTGCGCACGAAATTTGCCGTATCGCGTTCAAGCGCATGGCCGAAGGCATAATCAGCCGTGATGAAAAACCAAGTATCGCCACCCGCGCGCACTGTGGCACCACCGGTGGAGCGCGCGAGCATGTAGGTGTCATAGGCCCAATGAATGGTATTCGGGCTGCATTGCGCGCCGGTCATGTCAGCCGTTGCCGAACCGACATTGATATAGGCCTTGTTCTTTTCCCGCGCGACGCCAGAAACCGCGAGGCCCACGGAAGAAGTCGGCACATCAAGGATGAGGTCCATACCTTGGTCATACCATTGCCGCGCCAAGTTCACGCCAACATCCGGGCGGTTCTGGTGATCGGCTTCAATCACCTCAACGCGGAAGCCATGGCTCGCGCCAAACTCTGCTGCCGCTTCACGGGTAGCAGCGACCGAAGTCGGCCCCGTATTGTCGCGATAGGTGCCCGACATGTCGGTCATGACACCAATGCGAATAGTATTCGCCGCCTGCGCGCGGGCGAGAGACAGCGGCAGAGCGCCAGTTGCGGCCGCTCCGGCTAGGATATTACGACGTGAAAGGCTCATTTGTTGTATCCCTTTATTGTTTCACCGCGCCGGCAAACAGCGCAGCCAGGCTTAAACCCCAAGATATTGATGCAACCGATCAAGCGAGGCATTCAGGTCTTCATTCGCGACCATATCCACCACGC
>JBILPX010000323.1:0-3756 GCA_044373565.1 Roseomonas sp. | reverse complement strand
CAGCGTGACGGAAACGGCCGAGGCGAAACCCGCCTGCGCTTCGTCCACCGCATTATCAACAATCTCAAACGCCATGTGATGCAGGCCAGAGCCATCATCGGTGTCGCCAATATACATGCCCGGCCGTTTGCGCACCGCTTCCAGCCCGCGCAAGACGGTAATGGAAGCGCTGTCATAGGCTTCAGTTTCGGCGCGCGGCTCGTCGCTCATGCCGGTTACAGGCTCCTGTTCAGGTAAAGAAGAATCATGAATGTTTTGTAGCATTTTTCGGCGACAAACGCGACCCCGGCAAGCGGTATTGCGCCCCGCCTTCAACCAGCGGCAATAAGCCTGCCATCGCCCGCGCTGAACAAGCGCCCAAGGCCTGCAAGCGGGGCAAAAACATCAAGATCCGTGCCGGTCATAAAGACCTGGGCGGGCAGTGCGGCAAGGGCGGCGAACAGCGCTTCACGCCGCGCGGGATCAAGATGCGCTGCCACTTCATCCAGCAGCAGCAGGGGCGCGAAGCCGCGTGCTTCGGCGATTAGCGCGGCATGGGCCAGCACCACGGAAACCAGCAGCGCCTTTTGCTCTCCAGTTGAACAAAACTCGGCGCTGATCGCTTTCGGCATATGCACCAAAACCAAATCCGCCTTATGCGCGCCGCGCGCAGCACCGCCCGCTGCCGCATCGCGCCGCCGATCCGCGGCCAGCCCATGGCGCAAAGCATCTTCTACAGCCAGCGCCGGGGTTTCAGCCAAGGCCGCCAGGATGGGACAGGCAATCTCCAGCCGCGCGGCCGGGAAAGCGCCCGTGGCGCGCCCTGCGGCAAGTTCAGCATTCAGCCGCAGCATCAACGCGCGCCGGGCCGCTGCCACGGCCACCGCATGCCGCGCCAGGGCATCTTCCAGCCCAGCAAGCCAGGCAGGGTCCGCGCGGCCTTCCGCCAGTAGCCTGTTACGCTCAGCCATGGCGTTATCATGCGCCGCCACTTCCCGCGCATGGCCAGGCTCAAGCGCCCAGACCAGCCGATCCAAAAAGCGCCGCCGTCCACCAGCGCCTTCCTGGAATAGCCGATCCATTTGCGGTGTGATCCAAACGGCGGCCATACGTTCGGCCAGCATCGCTTGGGTGCGCAAAGCCTGCCCATCCAGGCGATAGATGCGCCGTTCTGTCGCCCCTTCCGGGTCCGTGCCGGTGCCGATATCCATGGGGCCGGTCCGCGTTTCAAACCGGCCCGCCACCGCCCAGGGCAGGCCCGCTCCGGCCTCCTGCCGCCCAACTTCACCCATGCGCGCGCCGCGCAAGCCTCGGCCGGGCGCGAGCAGCGATATCGCTTCCAACAGATTAGTCTTGCCCGCGCCGTTTTCGCCCGCGATGCAAATCAGGGACGCGTCGAAAGACGCGTCCAGAACCTGCCATGACCGAAAATCCGAAAGCCTGAGGCGCGCAAGAAAAAGCCCCGGCGCCGTCGTCACACCCGCATCGGCATCAGGACAAACAGGGCTTCCGGCCGGGATGCGTCACGCACAATTGTGGGCGCCGCGCCATCGGCAAAAAGGAATTCCAGCTTGTCTTCGACCAGATCGGTGATGTCGGCCAAGTAACGCGCCTGAAACCCAATCTCTAAAGCGCCGCTTGTATAGACGACATCATCGCCTTCCAAATCTTCCTGCGCTTCGCCCTGATCAGGGCTGGCTGCCGATACGCGCAAATGATTGGTGCCAAGGCTAAGCTTGACCGGGCGCGATTTCTCGCTGCTGATCGCGGCTACGCGCTTCACCGCATCGGCGAAATCCTTGCGCGGCACAACAAGCTTCTTGTCATTGCCGCGCGGGATCACGCGTTCATATTCGGGGAAGGTGCCGTCAATCAGCTTGCTGGTGAGCGTGACGGTACCGAGTGCGAATTGCACCTTGGTGTCCGAAAGCCGCACCACAATCTCATCTCGGGTTTCTTCCGCAAGCTTGCGAATTTCATTCACGGTCTTGCGCGGGATGATGACGCCCGGCATGGCCTTGGCCCCTTCCGGCAGCGGTAATTCCACGCGCGCGAGCCGATGCCCATCGGTCGCGACAGCGCGCAGCACCGGCTGGCCTTCGCTTTCGGTCGCGTGGATATAAATCCCGTTCAGGTAATAGCGCGTTTCTTCCGTGGAAATCGCGAACCGCGTGCGGTCAATCAGGTCCCGCAATACGCCAGCCGCGATGCTGAATTGCACCGGCATGCGCCCTTCGGTCATGGAGGGGAAATCTTCCACTGACAGCACGGCAAGGCTGGTATTAAAGCGGCCGGAGCGCAGCGTGAGCGGCCCGTCGCCGCCACCATGGTCGAATTCCACGCGCGCCCCTTCGGGCAGGTTGCGGATGATTTCGTAAAGGGTTGAAGCCGGCGCTGTGGTGCGGCCAGCGCGCGCAACAGTCACACCCACAATATCTTCCACCACCGCAATTTCCATATCGGTCGCGGTCAGTTTCAGCGCACCGGCCGAACTTGCTTCGATCATCACATTGGCGAGGATGGGGATGGTGTTACGACGCTCAACCACGCTTTGCACATGGGTCAGCGCCTTGAGCAATACCGCCCTGTCAACCGAGAATTTCATCGTTTCGACGCCCCGATCTTGTTATGACGATCTAAGCCGCCACCGGATGGGTCCCGGGCAGCAAATCGCCAGTGATATCCTGCCCGGGCGAAAAACCTGCCGAATCGGCACAGAAATGCGCCCGGATTACTTTCTCCATACCAGCCCGGACGGGGTCAGAAAAGCTACCTGGACTGTGGAAAGCTTGCTTTGGCGCCTTACTCGGCGCCTCAAGTTTCCAGCATGCGCCGGAGAAGCTCCACATCCTCAGCGAAGGACCCATCCGCCTGCATAAGCTCCGCCACGCGGGAGACGGCATGCATGACCGTGGTATGGTCCCGATTGCCAAAGCGCCGCCCGATCTCCGGCAGAGACCGAGAGGTGAGCTGCTTCGCCAGATACATCGCCACCTGCCGCGGCCGCGCCACATTGCGCGCACGGCGGGCGGAGGACATATCGGTCAGGCGGAGATTGTAGTGTTCGGCGACCTTGCGCTGAATTTCCTCGATCGTGACACGCCGGTCATGGGCGCGGAGGATATCGTGCAGTACCTCCTGCGTGCCTTCCAAGGTAATCGGGCGGCCGAACAGATTGGCCCAGGCAACCAGGCGATTGAGCGCGCCTTCCAATTCCCGCACATTGGAGGTGATCTTATGCGCCAGGAATTCCATCACGCGGGACGGCACCGCAACGCCGGATGACGCAGCCTTGGCTTCCAGGATGGAAATGCGCAATTCGTAAGTGGTGGCGTGCAGATCAGCCACCATACCGCAGCCAAGGCGCGTGCGCAGCCGGTCTTCAATGCCCGACAGATCGGAAGGCGATTTGTCGGCGGAAATCACAATCTGCTTGCCGGCATCCACCAGCGCATTGAAGGTGTGGAAAAATTCTTCCTGCGTATTATCCTTGCCGATCAGGAATTGCAGGTCATCCACCATCAGCACATCAACCGAACGCAGTGTTTCCTTGAATTCCATGGTGGATTGGCTGCGCAGTGCCGCAATGAAGCGATACATGAATTTTTCCGCGCTCATATAGGCAACCTGGCGCATGGGGTGTTGTTCACGAATGGCCCAGGCAATGGCATGCATGAGATGCGTTTTGCCAAGCCCAACACCACCATAAAGGAATAATGGGTTGAAGCCTTGCATGGCCGGCCTTTCTGAAACGCGCCGCGCGCAGGCATAGGCGAA
>JBILPX010000322.1:0-3761 GCA_044373565.1 Roseomonas sp. | reverse complement strand
ATCCGCCACATCAGCGCGGCCAAGCAGCAGCGCAATCGCGGCGCAGTGATGAATACTGACGCGCGTGTCGCGTTCATTACGCACAATGCGGTCACCGCGCGCCAGCAAAAGCGCATCGCCGGCAACCGTCACGCGCGCAATCTGCGCCACTGCCGCGCCGAGCTTTTCGCGCAGCGCCAGGCAGGCATCAATCACCGCATGAAAGACAATGCCCGCCGCATAGGGCTTGTAGGTATTGCGAGCGATTTCCCAGCGTTGGCCCAGCCCTTCGGTGATCTCGGCCAGCACGGGTTCATCTCCCATGGCGCGCGCCCAGCCCAGAGGCCCTTCAATGGCAAGCGGCGCGGCGCGATAGCCGCGCGCGGCGAAACGCGCGGCCAATATGCCGTTGCGCGCCGCATTGCCAACGCCGATATTCTTCGCGGCAGTCGCCAGATTTTCCACAATACTGCCGGATTGGCTGGCGGCGATGCCAAGCGCATCTGCGGTTTGTTCCACTGATAACCGCATCAGCCGCGCCGCTGCCGCCGCCGCGCCAAAAACCCCACAGCTTGCAGTAATGTGCCAGCCCCGCGCGTATTGCCCAGGTGAGACCGCATTGCCGATGCGGCAGGCGATTTCTGCGCCCAGCAGAAAGGCATGCAAAACCTCAGCCCCGCTGGCGCCAGTTTCCTCACCAAGTGCAAAGACCACCGGGGCCACCGGCGCGCTTGGGTGGATCACGGTGCGCAGATGCGTGTCATCATAATCCAGCAGATTGGACGCAATGGCATTGACGAAAGCCGCTTCCATCACGCCGAGCCTATCGCGCTGGCCCAGCACGGTTGCGCCTTGCTTGCCGGAGGCTTCGCGCATGATCTCAAGCGCCGTGATCACCGCCGGATCCTGCGCGACACCCAAGGCGCAGCCGACGTGATTGAGGATGGAACGCCGCCCTTCATGCCGCAGCGCTTCGGGCAGGGCTTCAAACCGCGATTCCGTGACGAAACGCCCCAGGATTTGCGTGGCCGATGATGCTTCACCCATGGGGCGCGTCCTTTGATTTACTCAGCGATCTCACGCGCCATGACGCGCGCCGGCGCGCCATCTGAACCGGTGATGGAAAGTGCACCGAAGATGAATTCCACGCGCTTGCCGGCAAGCGGGCGGGGCCCGCGCAAATGCTCACAAATCAGCACGCCATCACGAAGCAAGCGCTGATGCACTGGCCAGGTAAAGCCCTCGGGCGGGCGGCGATGCACGGGTAGGTCCGGTGTGGCGAAATCACATGCCAGCAGTTTTACCTGCTTCGCCACAATCCAATCCGCTGCTGCCAAACTTAGGCACGGGTGCGCATCATAGGCGGGCGTGTTGATGTGCGGCGAAGAACCCGTATCCAGCGCGAGTATATCGCCCGGGCGCAGCAAGGGGCGCGCGGCTTCCAGATGTTCCGGTTCAATCAGGCTATTGGGCGGCAGATCAAAACGCCAGACAACGCCTGGGCCAATCCAGCGTTCCAGAGGCACTTGTTCCATGCTGGGGCCATCGCTGTAGAAGTGGCAGGGCGCATCAACATGCGTGCCAGTATGCACCACCATCTCAAAGCTCGTCACGGTCAGCGGATCAGCCGGCAGGCAGAATAGCTTCTTCACCTTGGGCGGGCCGAAGCTCGGCACGCGTGGCATCGCCTCATCTATCGGGTGCGTCAGATCCAACCACGGGCCGAGCGGCGTGGTTTCCTGCCGAGGCGGCAGGGCCATCCAACCACGCCAGCCAAGCCCACGTTCTTCTGCCTTATCACACATGTTTTCTCTCCCTTACACCGCGCGCAGTGTCCTTCGCGCCATCGTGAATGGGCGCGCCCTATCTGTCCAGCACAAGACCTGCTTTCCCTCGCGCGCAAGCGGGGCAATACTCGGCACCTCGACATAAGGGACGGAACGGCATGGCCAAGGGTGGCGGATTGCTCTGCGTGATGAATGACATCGCGCCGGCTTGCGATAGGCGCGACTATGAAGCCTGGTATCAGGGTGATCATGTGCCGGATCGGCTGGGCATACCTGGCTTTCAGCATGCCAGGCGCTATCGCCGCCTGAATGGGCCGCGTGCGGAATTCCTGACCTTTTACGAAACGGCGACGCCGGAAGTGCTGTGCTCTGCGCCCTATATCAAGCGGCTCGCGGAACCCACGGACTGGACCGCGCGCATCATGCTGCATTTCCGCACCATGTCGCGCAGTATTTGCCGTGTGGAACTGGATGAGGGGCAAGGGGGTGTGGGTGGCTTGCTGGCGCTGATTGCCCATCAAGAAGACCCATCAGCCGCGCTTGAAGCGCAATTGGCGGCGGTGCTGGCGCAGCCGGGTGTGACGCGCGTGCGGATATGGCGCGCTGATCCTACCGTGACCGTGCCGAGCCCGGAAGAAAAACTGCGCCCAGGGGGCGATGGGTCCTTCGCCACGATCATCGTGGTTGAAGGCACTAATGCCGAGATGATCAATGCTGTGCTTGCGGCGCAGGGGGTATCGGACCCCGCTAGTTTTTACAGCCTGATTTACGCCTCACCAGAAGCGCTCCAGAAGGACGAAACAGCATGACCACGCGCGCCTTTGCCGAATTTACGGCTGGTATCAAGCCTGATGCTTTGCCGCGGGAAGTCATGCGCCAGGCGGCGCGGCTGGTGCTGGATGCGCTGGGCTGCGCCATGGCGGCTTGGACAGAAGATGCTGACAAATCCCGTATCGCGCGCGATATCGCCGCCCTTTATCCTGGCGCGCCTGGCGCGCATGTGATGGGAACGGCGGGTGCCGCCGTGCAGCCCGCTTTTGCCGCACTCGCCAATGGCATTTTGATCAATGCCGCCGATAATGATGACACACACAAGCGCGCTTTGTTGCATGTGGGTTCCGTGATGGTGCCAACCGCGCTTGCTTTGGCCGAAGCGCGCGGGCTTTCCGGGCGCGCCATGTTGGCGTCGCTGGTGGCGGGGTATGAGGTTGCCGTACGTGTCGGCATGGCCGTGATGCCAACGCATTATCGTTTCTGGCATTCCACCGCGACCAACGGTACTTTCGGCGCCGCTGCTGGCGCTGCCCATGCCATGGGGCTGGATGCGGATGGTGTGCAGCGCGCCTTGGGCCTGGCGGGCACGCAAGCAGCCGGGTTGAATACCTTCTTTGAATCCGGCGACATGACCAAATCCATCCATCCGGGCAAGGCTGCGCTAAATGGTATTCTGTCCGCGCAATTGGCGGCACTTGGCGCCACCAGCCCGCCTGGCATTCTGGAACACCCGAAAGGCTATCTGGCTGCGTTTTCGTTGGAACCAAAAGCGGCCGCGCTGACCGCGGGCTTGGGTACGGAATGGGAAATTCTCCAAAACGGCTTCAAGTATTTCCCCTCCATCCTGGCGAGCCATTCACCGATTCAGGCGACACTCGCCATCGTCGCCAAGCACAAGCCGGACCCGAAGCGTATCGTGTCCATTACCAATGAAACCTATGACACGGTGAAATCACATTTTTCCAACAAGGATGTCACCACGCTGATGGGTGCGCGGGTTTCCGTGCCCTATTGCATCGCTGCTGCCGCGGTGGATGGAGAACTCACTCAGCGCCAATTCGCCGCCGGGCGTGTGCATGATGCGCTGATCCGGCAAGTGCTGGCACGCACGGAAGTGGTGCCGGATGCGGAATTGAATAAGCTCTATCCCGCAAAATTCCCAGCGCGTGTGACGATTACGATGGATGACGGCACGAAGCTGACGGAAACCGTGCTGCTGCC
>JBILPX010000320.1:0-3764 GCA_044373565.1 Roseomonas sp. | reverse complement strand
GGCATTCGCCGCGGCACGCCGCCCATCAAGTCTGAGGAAGATCTGCGCGGCAAGACCATCAGCGTGAACAAGGGCACGCCCTATGAAAATTGGGTCACGGCGAATGCTGCGCGCCTGAACCTGACGCTGCTCGCCTTTGATACCCAGCCCGATGCGGTGCAGGCCGTGATCCAGGGCCGCGCCTTTGCGAATCTGTCCGGCAATACGGTGGTGCGTTATTCGGCGTCTCGTACGCCGCAATATATTGCGGATTTCGTGCTGCCGGGCACGCGCATGCATTGGGGCACACCCTTCCGGCGTGACAGCGCCGCCATGCGCAACCAGGTGGAAGATGTTCTCACCTGCATGAAGCGCGATGGCACCATCGCGACACTTTCCGAAAAGTGGTTTGGCAATAAGCCCGGCCCTGATCAGGCCGAAGTGATGGAATTCCCAGGCTACGGCCCGCCCGATCTGCCTGGCTACGACGCGACACCGCAGAACCCGCGCTGCTGATGCCAAACGCGCACTGGGTGCGGCGGGCATGAACCCCGCCCGCCCCATTGTTGAAGCGCGCGCCATCCATAAGCATTTCGGCGCCCTGCATGTTTTGCGGGGCGTGGATTTCACAGTGGAAGAACGCCAGCTTGTTTTCGTGATCGGGCCTTCGGGTTCCGGCAAATCCACACTGCTGCGCTGCCTGAACCGGCTGGAGGAACCATCCAGCGGTTCCATCATCGTGGATGGCATAGACATGCTGGATGCCCGCACCGATATCAATAAGGCACGGCAGCGGATTGGCATGGTGTTCCAATCCTTCAATCTCTATCCGCATATGACCGCGCTTGGGAATGTCAGCCTCGCGCTGCGCAAGGTGCAGGGGCTGGATCGGGCGGAAGCTGAAACCCGCGCCCAACGCGCTTTGGACCGCGTGCATTTGGCCGATCGGGCGGATCACTACCCCAATCAATTATCCGGCGGCCAACAGCAGCGCGTGGCCATTGCGCGCGCCATCGCGCTGGAACCACGCGTGATGTTGTTTGATGAACCCACCAGCGCGCTTGACCCCGAATTGGTCGGCGGTGTTTTGGCCGTGATGCGCGAATTGCGCGAAGACGGCATGACCATGGTGGTGGTCAGCCATGAAATGAGCTTCGCGCGCGCTGCCGCGGATCGCGTAGTGTTCATGGCAGATGGCGAAATCCTGGAACAGGGCCCGCCGGAGCAAATGTTCAACACCCCGCGTCATGAACGCATGCGCGCCTTTATCAGCCAGATCGAGCGACACTAATCCGCCATGACTGGCTGGGAACGCTTTACCGATAGCTTCTTCAATGCGCGCGTCATGGCGCAATATCTGCCCAAGATCATCGAAGGCTTTGGGCTGACGGTGGTATTGGCGCTGTGCATTATTGTGTCCGGCTTGATCGCGGGCATTGGCCTCGCGGTGCTGCGCGCCATGGGTATTCGCCCGCTGAATTGGCTGATCATTTTCACCGTGGATCTGTTCCGCGCCCTGCCGCCTTTGGTGATTATCGTATTGCTGTTTTTTGGCCTGCCCAGCGCGGGGTTGGAGCTTTCGGGCTTTGCTTCAACCTGGCTGGCACTTTCCTTGGTGCTGATGGCGTTTTCGGAAGAAATCTTCTGGGCCGGCATTACCAGCGTGCCCAAGGGGCAATGGGAAGCGGCACGTTCCACTGGCTTGGGCTTTGTGCAAACCCTTGGCCATGTGGTGCTACCCCAAGCGCTGCGGCTCGCCATTCCCCCGCTCACCAACCGCACCATTGCCATTACCAAGGGCACGGCATTGGCATCCGTGGTGGCGGTATCTGATATTCTGGGGGCGGCGCATTCTGGCGTTTCGCATTCCTTCAACCCATCGCCCCTGACACTCGGCGCCCTTGCCTATCTGGTGCTGTTCTTTCCCGTGGTGATTCTGGGGCGCTGGATTGAAACCCGCTTCGCCTGGAAGCGCTGAGCATGGAAGATTTTCTCTCTGCCTTCCTGAATTGGGACATTGTGAAGGAAGCCTCCCCGATTTTATGGGAAGGCTTGCGCGCCACCTTGCTGCTTTCGGCCATGGTGGTGCCGCTGGGGCTGCTGGGCGGCATTATTCTGGCCATTCTTTCCACCTTGCCATCCCCTTGGGTGCGCTGGCCGCTGCGCGCCTGGGTGGATACGTTCCGTGCCTTGCCGCCTTTGGTGCTGCTGATTTTCATCTTCGCCGGCCTGCCCTTTATCGGGCTGGAGGTCAGCGCCTGGGGCGCGGTCGCTATCGGCTTTTTCCACAATACCGGGGCGTATTATGGGGAAGTGCTGCGCGCCGGGATTGAAAGCGTGCCGCGGGGCCAGCTGGAAGCCGCGCGCAGCACCGGGCTTTCCGCACCACAAACCATGATTCATATCGTGCTGCCGCAAGCGGTGCGGAATGTGCTGCCGGATTTGATCTCGAACACGCTGGAAGTGGTGAAACTCACTTCCATCGCGTCAGTCGTCGCTTTGCCGGAATTGCTATTCCAGGCGCGGCAGGCGCAAAGCGTAACCTATAACGCCACCCCCATTGTGGCGGCGGCGGTGATGTATTTCATTCTTCTCTGGCCCGTGGTGCGGTTATTGAGCAAGCTTGAAAACAAGCAATTGGCGGCGCGCCGGTAAAAAAGCGCCGGCGCCCCTGCCCGCTTCACTTCACGGCATAGACATCATAGCAGGGCCCGCTTGGCGGGCGCTGACCCACACCGACGGCGATGATCTTGTTCATCCACGCAAGATCAGCCGCGCCGGTTTCAAAGCGGATCAGCGTGCGGAAATAAATCTCGGAGGGGTCAACCGCCTCGCCCGCTGCAAGCTTCGCGAGTGCTGCCGGTGAGCCATGGCGAATGCCATTATAGGCCAGATAAACCATGCTGCCGGAAGCGGCGCGAATGGTGAGCCTGACATCAATCTGCGCCGAGCCATCCGGGTCCACCCGCAGCCAATCCGCGGCCGACCCTGGCATGATTTCGCCATTCAGCTTCGGGCCAATGACAGCCCCGCCCGTCACTGGAACGATACGGAGCTCCCCATTGCGCGTCGCGCCGATCATTTGCGGGGTGCCGACGCCAAGGGTCATGCGGAAAAGATATTCAGATTGTAGGGGCATTGGGGTCATGGGCGGTTCTCCTTCAAGGGGATGATGCCCCGGCGGCGGCATCTGCGCCAGGGCGGCAGGCCTACTCCGTCAGGAAAATCCCCAGATTGGAGTTGGGGTAAGTTAACTCTACTATCGGTTGTTTTTTGAAAAATATACCTACAAATTCTTGGCCTTTTATCTTGTTTTTCATTCATTCTAAAATTACTAATTTTTCTTAACGTCAGCCTCCCGGAGCAGCTTGTGTTAAACTTGTTCCTACAAGTCAAAGCCTGCCTGCCCCTTCGGAGCAGCAAAAGCTCCTTGGCTAGCTTACCATGATCACTTTCGCGTGGCTCCTGCTATCGCCGGGGCAATTCACCTTGCTTTCTGGCCTTTTCGAAACTGACTGGAATTACGGCAGAGCGATTCACTTTCTTCCCCCCTCGGACCGAGCCCAGCAAGAATTACTTTCAAGCAACACCGAAGCAGCCCCGGGCCTATTGGTGCAGCAGGGGGTGGTGAGCGCCGCTGATGTGGCCATTTCGGCGGATTGGGCCTTTCAGCTCTACAATACTGGCACCATCACCAATCGCCTTTTCATTGATCTGGCCGCGAACGGCCAGGGGACCGATGAGCGGCACGCCATTACCGGCAGTTCCTACGCGGATGAGGTCGT
>JBILPX010000321.1:0-3764 GCA_044373565.1 Roseomonas sp. | reverse complement strand
ATCCAAGGCCGCTGGCCCAGCGGCTGATCCCAATCGCCCTGGAAAGCCTTGCGGCCGCCGGTGAATTGACCGCAGCCAACCGCTTGGGTGACTCTGATCCGGACAACCCCAGCCTGCACTTTGCCCGCGGCATGATTGCCGAAGCCGATGGCCGGATCGATGATGCGCTGACGGCCTATCGTCAGGCGATCCAGGGTCGTGACCGCTTGCGACGCGCACGTGCGATCAGACGCAGCGTGGAATTGCGCTTGGCTGTGGGGCAGCTTGATACTGCCGGCGCCACGGCCGAATTGGAAGCAGCACTCTTTGCGTGGCGCGGCGACACGGACGAGCTGAATGCCCGCATCCGCCTTGCCGAATTGCAGCGCGAAGCAGGCAATGGTCGTGCGGCTTTTGAATTGCTCCAGGAAACTCATCGCTTCTTCCCAGAGCGCGAGACTGATCTGCGCCCGCATCTGCGCGCCGCCTTTGCCGCAGCGCTGCAAAGCGCGCCCCCCTTGAACGCCGCTGCCTTCTATGATGCGCATCCGGAATTCCTGTCGGAGGATGAGGCGGGCATCCGTTCCGTGCTTGCCCTGGCGGATCGGCTGGCCGCGCTTGACTTGGTTGATCGCGCTTCCGCCGTGCTGCGTGACGCGCTGGGGCGTCTGACTGATCCGGCGGCGCGCAAGCCCGTCAGCACCAAGCTTGCAGCCTTGCGCCTTTCGGAAGGCGACGCCCCAGGGGCGCTGGCCGCCTTGGATGCGGCCGCCGATGGCAGCGCCGAGGAGGTTGAACGCACCATTCTGCGCGGGCGCGCCCTTGCGCGCGCGGGAAATCGTCGCGTTGCCGAAGGAGCGCTTTCCGAACTTGGGGATGACGGGGCAGAGGCGCTCGCGGAAATTCGCGCCGAGGTACAGGATTGGGCAGGCGCTGCCTCTGCCATGCTTCAACATATTGACGCCAAGATTCCGCCCGCGCCTGCGCCGCTCAGCCCAGCGATGCGGCGTGATTTGGCGCGCGCGGCGGCCTATGCGGCGATGGGCAATGACACCAACGCGCTCGCGCACCTCCGCGATAATTATAGCGCACGGATGCAGGGGGGGCCGCTGGCGGAAGCCTTCACGCTGCTGACGGGCGAATCACTGCGCGGCGTGCAGGATTTGCCGCGGCTGCAACGCGAAATCACCCAATTGCGCCTGCTGCCGCAAAGATTGGGCGGGTTGAACACTACCGCGCCGCCGCGGCGGTAAAGTTTTTGGCCGATAGGGCTACTAGCCAGAAATTTCATAATCGAAATTGTGGTTTTCCCTTGCATATCCTTCCCGCTTGCCCCATATGGCCGCGCTGTTGACCTGATCAGACACTCTGATCGCCCTGGTCATCTGCTGGCTGGAAGGAGCCCTGCTATGGAAGCTCTCGTCCAACCGGGGATGGTCTCGGATTTGCCGAGCGACACCCGGAATATTGACGAAGACATCTCGGCCCATGCCGAGAAGGATTATTTCGTTCAGCGTGACGGTGTGCGCTACGCCGGGACGCATCTGATCGTGGATCTTTGGGGGGCGACCAATCTGGATGACCCCAGCCATATAGATGCGGTGCTGCGTGAAGGCGCGCTCGCCACTGGGGCGACGATCCTGCATGGGCATTTCCATCATTTCTCGCCCAATGGCGGCGTATCCGGCGTGCTGGTGCTGGCGGAAAGCCATGTGTCCATCCACACTTGGCCGGAACGCGATTACGCCGCGCTCGATATTTTCGTCTGCGGCGAATGCGATCCCTATAAGGCGATCCCGGCGCTCAAGCGCGGCTTCCTGCCGGAACGCGTGCAGCTTGCCGAACATAAGCGCGGCCTGATCGGCTGAGCCCATTTCGATATCGTTTTGATGGGGCCGGGTGGCAACGCCCGGCCTTTCTTCATGAATGAGGTGCCGCCATGGCGACCGATAGCTGGATCAATGAAACCCTTTACGCCGCCTGGGGCCAGCGCTTCCGCGTGAAGCGCGAATTGGCGCGGGTGCAGTCGGATTTTCAGGACATTGTCATCTTTGAAAGCGAAACCCATGGGCGGGTGATGCTGCTGGATGGCGTCGTGCAGATCACCGAAGGCGATGAATTCGTCTATCAGGAAATGATCACCCATGTGCCCATCCTGGCCCATGGCGCGGCCAAGCGCGTGTTGATCATTGGCGCGGGCGATGGCGGCGTTCTCAAGCGCGTGCTTCAGCATCGCAGCGTCGAAAAAGCCGTGATGGTGGAAATTGATGGCGAAGTGGTGCGGCTTGCCAAGGAATTCCTGCCGACCATCGGTGGCACTGCCTGGCATGACCCGCGCGCCGAGGTGATCATCGGCGATGGCATTGATTATGTGCGTGTGGCACCCGCTGAAAGTTTTGATGTAATCATCGTGGACAGCACCGACCCAATCGGCGTTGGTGAGGCACTTTTCACCGCTGAATTCTACGCCAATGCGGCGCGCATCCTCTCGCCGCGTGGCTTGATCGTCAATCAATGCGGCGTGCCCTTCATGCAGGCCGATGAATTGCACGAAACATCGCGCCGGCGCGCAAAATCCTTCCCCGATAATTGGGCGTATGTAGCGGCGGTGCCGACCTATGTCGGTGGCTTCATGACGCTGGGCTGGGCGGCAAAGGATGCGTCGTGCCGCGCGGTCGCCACTGATGAAATTCGCCGTCGTGCGGAAGCTTCGGGTATTCTTGGCACCACGCGCTATTGGACGCCGGAAATCCATACCGGCGCTTTCAACCTGCCGCCCTATATCGCGGAAAATCTTCCAGGCGTCTAAATTTTGCAAGGCTTCAACTTAAGTTGAAGCCTTGTACCAGGCTGCCTGAAACGAGGCGCCAGCCATCCACGAGCACGAAAAAGATCAGCTTAAAGGGTAGCGCCACGACGGATGGCGGCAGCATCATCATGCCAAGCGACATCAGAATGCTCGCGATCACCATATCGATGACCAGGAAGGGCAGGAAAAGCAGGAAGCCTATTTCAAAGGCGCGCTTCAATTCACCCACGATGAAAGCAGGGATCAGAGCGCGCCAGGGGGTCTCAGCCGGATTCGTTACAGCCTGAATGCCGCCCAGGTCCATGAAAAGGATCAGATCATCTTCCCGGATATTGGCCACCATGAACAAGCGGAAGGGCTGCGCCGCCACTTCCAGCCCGGCTAATTCGGAAATCCGCCCCTCGGTCATCGGTACAATGCCCTGCGTCCAAGATGCTTCAAAAACTGGCTGCATGACGAAGAAGGTGAGGAACAGCGCAAGCCCGATCAGCACCGGATTGGGTGGAATACCGGGCGCGCCGATGGCGCTTCGTAGCAATGACAGCACTATGATAATGCGCGCGAAGGCCGTTGCCATGACCAGCAAGGAAGGTGCTAATGACAGAAGCCCGATCAGTGCGGTCAACTGCACCAGCCGCGCCGTGGCCCCCGGTTGCCCGGTCTGGCCAAGGTCAATCGCAACGCTCTGCGCCAAGGCAACACCTGCAGGCAGTGCCAGCAAGGCAAGGCCGCCGAGGACCCAAAAAACTATTCTACGACTCATGGCTGGGGCGGTTCCTCGTTTTTGGACGGCAGCCAGCCCAGGCATAGATCCTGTGGCCCGCCCGTAAGCAATAGCACTTCCCGCCCATCACAGCGCAGGATCATCACGCGCCGGCGCGCATCCAGCGCCAGCACTTCTTGCAATTTCAGGCGCTGCCCGCCTGTCTGAGGGGCAAGACCAGTAGCGCGCAGCAACCGCGCCAGCAGCAATATC
>JBILPX010000319.1:0-3777 GCA_044373565.1 Roseomonas sp. | reverse complement strand
ATATGCGTTGGAATGATCCGCAAGCTTGGGAAACCGTAAGCCGCAATGTCTTTGGCGGCTTTGGGCTTGTTTCGCATGAAGCTTACGAGCCCTTCATCGCCCTTCGTCAGGCAGAACGCCGCCGGCGCTGATCCAGTGCTTGAACTGCGCGGTCTGACGCGCCGCTTTGGAAGTTTCACCGCCGTGGACAAGGTGTCCCTGGCGGTGTCCGATGGTGAGATGGTGGCAGTGCTTGGCCGATCAGGCGCGGGCAAATCCACCCTGCTGAACATGATCAATCGCCTGGTGGACCCAAGCGAGGGCGAGATTCTCTATCAGGGGCGTGATATCGCCAAGCTCAGCGGTGCCGAATTGCTCGCCTGGCGTCGCCAAAGTGCGATGATTTTCCAGCGCTTCAATCTGGTTGGCAGGCTTTCGGTGCTGACCAATGTGCTGACTGGGCGCTTGAACCATAAGCCGCGCTTGCCAAAGCTGTTTGGTTTCTTCTCAGATGAAGAACGCAATCTTGCGCTTGATGCCTTGGCGGCGCTTGGCATGGATGAACAGGCGCTCAAGCGCGCGGATCAGCTTTCGGGCGGGCAGCAGCAACGCGTGGCCATTTCTCGTGCGCTGGTGCAGGAACCGCGGCTGATCCTGGCTGATGAACCGGTGGCGAGTCTTGATCCGGTGAACTCCCAAGCTGTGATGGAAGCGCTGCGCCGCATTAATCGCGAACACGGCATTACGGTACTTTGCAATTTGCATTCCGTGCCCCTTGCCCGCGCCTGGTGCGATCGCGTGATTGCCCTATCAGCGGGGCGCGTTGTCTATGATGGCCCTATTACTGGCTTGGATGACGCTATGCTGCTGAGTATCTATGGCAGCGGCGCGGCCCTGACTGAAGCACATTGAACATGGCGCATGCGGTACCTCATTCTGCGGCGCGGACCCGCTTTGCTGAAGCTTGGGCAAAGCATAAGCGCGCGAGACGCCAGCAATGGCTGATTGGTATCGCCATACTGATTGTACTGACGGCCGTCTCAGCCTGGCTTGGAGAGGTCAAGCTGGGCTTGCTGTGGGAGAGGCTGCCGCGTTTTGGTTCCTACTTTGGGCGCATGGTGCCGGAACTGGCCTGGGCATCATTGTGGGATGATCTTGCCTATTGGTATTGGAATGGCTGGCATTGGCTAGCTTCACTTTGGCAAACGCTGTTGATCGCGCTTTATGCGACGATGTTTGGCGTGGTGCTTGCTTATGTGTTTTCTTTTCTTGCTGCACGTAACCTGAGCCCGGTGCCCTGGGTTGCTGTGGCAGCGCGCCGTACCTTGGAGGTTGCGCGCACGGTGCCTGAACTGGTCTTCGCCGTGCTATTTGTCTTTGCCTTCGGTATCGGCCCTCTTGCCGGGGTGCTCGCGATTGGGCTCCATTCCTTCGGTGCCTTGGGCAAGTTATTCGGCGACGTCGCGGAAAACATTGACCCAGAACCCTTGCGCGGCGTGCGCGCCACAGGGGCCAGTTGGGCGCAGACCATGGTCTATGGGGCCACGCCACAATTGGCGCCGGATTACCTTTCCTATGGCCTGTTGCGGCTTGAAATAAATGTACGCGCCGCTTCCATTCTGGGCTTTGTCGGTGCCGGCGGCATTGGGCAGGATCTCTATCGTGCCATCAAAAATTTCGACCATACGGATATCTCCGCCATAGCGCTGATGCTGATCGCCGCGGTGATGCTGATTGATGCGATTTGCGGTTGGCTGCGCGGGCGTGTCATTGGCCAGGAAAGCTTGCGCGCGTTATGAGTAGTGTTCATCGCAAAAGCTGGCGCGATCGGTGCCCAGACGCTTTTCCACCGCGCGGGCTTGCGTTGTGGCGCCGTGCCGTGGCGATCCTTCTTGGTCTTGGGCTTTTTCTTTGGGGCCTCCAGGTCTTGGAAGTAACACCCGGGCGCTTGATTGATGGTATTGGACAACTCGGCAAGGTCTTCATGCTGATGATGCCGCCAGCGATCACTGAACATGTGTGGGAATACATCGGCGCCATTGGTGAAACCTTGGCGATGGCGTTTCTTGGTACGCTTGTCGCATCAGTGATTGCCATTCCCCTGGCCATGATGGGGGCTCGGAATATCATGCCCTTAGGGCCGGTGCGCTTTCTGGTCCGCCGTTCCAGCGATGTGGTGCGCGGGATAGACAGCCTGGTCTGGGCGATATTTTTCGTGAGCGTAGTGGGTCTTGGGCCTTTCGCCGGCATCTTGGCGATTGCCGTGAATGATATCGGCGTGCTCACCAAATTATACGCCGAAGCGATGGAAAATACTGATCGCGAACAGGTCAAGGGGGTGCGCGCCACGGGTGCAGATAGCGCGCAAACCATTGGCTTCGGCATACTGCCGCAGGTGATGCCGGTGTTCCTTGGCAATAGCCTCTATTTTCTTGAATCCAATCTGCGATCTGCCACCGTTCTTGGCGTTGTTGGCGCTGGTGGGATAGGTTTTTTTCTGATGGACCGAATGATGATCAGCGCCTGGCGAGAGGTATCGCTGATTGTGATCATGGTTCTGATCACGGTTGCTTTCATTGATGCGTTATCACGCATGCTGCGCGCCCGGTTGATAGGTTCATCCAAGTGATAGGCAATTGGGCCTTATGGCGTAGTTTTCCATCCCGAACTGTCAAACAGCGTCCAATATTTTCCACCCGACAGCGTGTAAAACTTTCCAGTTTAGCTGCTCATTTTCGGTTGTTTTTTCCTCTGCTTGAACCGGAAGGAGTCATTCCCGGTTTCCAGGATGTCGCAGTGATGGGTGATGCGATCGAGTAGCGCTGTGGTCATCTTGGCATCACCAAACACCGCGACCCATTCTGCGAAGGACGGGTTGGTGGTGATGATCAGGGAGGTCTTTTCGTAGAGCTGGCTAATGAGATGGAACAGTAAGGCGCCGCCTGATGCAGGGAATGGCAGGTAGCCCAGCTCATCGAGGATGACGGCATCGGTCTGGACCAGCTGGCGGGCCATGTTTCCGGCCTTGCCCTCCTGTTTTTCACGCTCCAGCTGGTTCACCAGATCGACGGCGTTGTAGAAGCGAGAGATGGTTCGGGAAATTCGGACAGCCCGATAAGTGGATTTCCTGCCTGACAGCGGCGATATTGCCGCCGACCAGGAGAGACCATGACAAAGCGAACCCGCCGGACGCATAGTCCCGGCTGCAAGGCGAAGGTGGCGTTGGCGGCCATCAAGGGCGAGAAGACATTGGCCGAATTGGCCAAGCTCTTTGATGTGCATCCACATCAGATTACCGCCTGGAAGGCGCAGTTGCAGGAAGGTGCTGCCGGCGTCTTCGGTTCTGGTTCTGCTGCCCCCGAGACCACGCCCGTGGTCGACCTGAAGCTGCTGCATGCCAAGATCGGGGAGCTGACGCTGGAGAAGGATTTTTTATCCGGCGCGCTCAGCAAGGCAGGCCTGCTGAGTGCAAAGCGATGATCGACCGCGCGAATGTGCTGCCGTTCACACGGCAGGCGTTGCTGCTGCGGCTGAGCCGGAGCAGCGTGTACTACCTACCCCGGCCGGTGCCGCCAGTACGGCTGGCGATCATGCATCGGATCGACGCGCTGCACCTCGAGCACCCCTTCGCGGGCGGCCGTATGCTGCGCGATCTGCTGCGCGCGGAGGGCATCATGATTGGCCGCCTGGCGGTGGCGACGCTGATGCGGCGGATGAATACCTATCGCCTGCTGATCATTGACGAGATCGGCTATCTGCCGATGGGCCGTGAACAGGCCAATCTATTCTTTCAGGTCG
>JBILPX010000317.1:0-3814 GCA_044373565.1 Roseomonas sp. | reverse complement strand
ATAAACTTCGGATTGTGGCTGAGGCTGATGAGCCTGGCGCGAAGGTTGCGGAGGTCGCTCGTCGGCATGAGGTCAGCCGGAGCATTCTCTGGACGTGGCGCAAGCAGGCGCGCGCTGGCGGGCTAACAATGTCTGACCCGCTCGGTTTTCTGACGGTAGTCGTCGATACGTCAATCGCCGTGGATGCGCCGATTACGGCGGCCAATGCGCCATCGGCGGCGCCCTTCCAAGCCGATGCGCCGCCGCCGCCGCATGACCTTGCGATCACCATCACGCTTGCGAATGGCACGCGGCTGGAAATCAGCGCGGCACTCAGCCTGTCCGCACTATCCTGCATCATCGGGGCGCTGCGCTGATGCTGACAGTTCCACCCGGTTCGCAGCCGAAGCCGCGATCAATGGCAAGCCCGCGGCTGAGCGGCTTGCGGTTCGCCAGCGCGACATCGCGCCATTGGTAGCCGCGCTTGAGGCATGGATGCGTGCCGAACGGGCAAAGCTGTCGCGCCACAATGACCTTGCCCAAGCGATGGATTACATGCTGAAGCGTTGGGCGGCTTTCACGCGGTTCCTTAGTGATGGGCGCATCTGCCTGACGAATAACGCCGCCGAGCGCATGCTGCGCGGAGCAGCACTTGGGCGGAAGGCTTGGCTCTTTGCTGGCTCCGACCAGGGCGGGGAACGCGCCGCCGCCATGTACAGCCTGATCCAGACCGCCAAGCTGAACGGCGTTGATCCGCGCGCCTGGCTTGCTGACGTCCTGGCCCGTATCGCCGATATGCCGCAGCAGAGACTTCATGAATTGCTGCCTTGGAATTGGAAAAAGCAGCAGAACAGGGCGCCCAGCGCGGCGTGAAGATCAGAAAGCCGTGGGATTCGCCGGATGGTTACGGAGTTGGAACGCCCCCAGCTTGGCCCCATCCCGCCACCCTATGGTGGCCAGCCCAGGGTCGCTATGGCAGCAGCGTTATCGTCATTGCTGCGCCCGCTGGTCGGGCTGCAGCACCCGCTGGCATTATACGACACGCTATTCCCGACGGCGCTGAGCATGGATGCGGCGCCATGAGCGAACTGCAACATGCGCGGATTGCCGAATTCTGTTCGGAATTGCACTTGGCGGCGGTGCCTGATCTTTACCCTGTCACTGCTCAGGCAGCAGCGGCACGGGATGCTTCATTCAGCGACTTCCTTGAGGATACGCTGAAGGGCGAGAGGGAAACGCGCCGTGCAAGGGCGCGGGACATGTTTGCCCGCACGGCAGGCTTTCCTGCGATCAAGACGCTGGATGGCTATGATTTCGGCTTTGCCACTGGCGCTCCGCGTCAGCAAATCACGGAATTGGCCAGCCTGGTCTTTGTTGAGCGGGCGGAGAATGTCGTCATGCTTGGGCCATCGGGCGTGGGCAAGACGCATCTGGCCATTGCGCTTGGCTATATGGCGACACAACGCGGCTGGAAGGTTCGCTTTACTACCGCGGCAGACCTTGTGATGCTGTTGGAGACAGCACAGCGCCAGGGCCGGTTGAAGGAAGCCTTGCACCGGGCGGTGAATACCTATCGCCTGCTGATCATTGATGAGATCGGCTATCTGCCGATGGGCCGTGAACAGGCCAATCTATTCTTTCAGGTCGTGAGCAAGCGCTATGAGCGTGGGGCCATGATCCTCACCTCGAACCTCACTTTCGGAAGTTGGGACCAGGCCTTTGCGGGTGAAGCTGTGCTGACAGCCGCCATGCTGGATCGCCTGCTGCATCATGCGACCGTGGTTCAAATCAGCGGCGAGAGTTACCGGCTGAAGGATAAGCGACGCGCAGGCGTCATGGACAAAAGGCAAGGGAGATGAAGAACGATACCCAGGGCTGGGGCTAGCCCCATCCCTGGGTAAAAAGTGGGTCAGGTTTCAACCGGCACCCAGCCGGAAATTAGGTCAGATTTCAACCGGCGTTGACAGTATCAGGCACCAGCGCCAGGCATTCGCGCGTAAAATCATCCACTACGCACAGAATGCGGAAACGCCGACCATAGCCAAAGGCGTCAGAGACAAAATCCAGCGACCAACGCTGGTTCGGCCCCTGAGGCAGCGTCACCGGCGCCCTGGTCCCCAGCGCCCGTTTCCGGCCGCCAGCTCACGCAACCGCTGCCGCGCTCTACGCTCATTCTATTTTCATGATGCTGTTATATGCATGAGCTTCTGTCTCGAAGGTCGCATAGCTTTCTACCCCATGCCCAAAAGACAAACCCAGGCAAAGATCGCTTAGGCTGGGTGATTCTCAGATAGGCTCCTAGATCGCGTCCCGATTACATTCGTTCCCGGGACACGCACTAAATCTTCCTTCGTTCGTATTTTCCGAGATGCAAACGATTCCGTTTGGCTTGAAAATACTCTAATGTCCCGACGCCTCAGCGCGGCAGGGTGCTTGCCCCCATCAGGAATTCATCCACCGCGCGCGCGCATTGCCGGCCTTCGCGAATGGCCCAAACCACCAGCGATTGACCGCGCCGCATATCGCCGGCCGCAAACACCTTGGACACGGATGTCTGATAGGCATCCGTATCGGCCTGGACATTGCCACGCGCATCCAAAGCAACGCCGGCAGTCTCCAAAAGCCCCGCACGGCGCGGCCCCAGGAAGCCCATGGCCAGCAGCACCAGATCAGCCTTCATCTGAAAGCCGCTGCCCGCCACTTCGCGCATTTGCATCCGCCCAGCTTCATGCACCCATTCAACGCGCACGCAATCAAGCGCCGTCAGCTTACCATTCTCGCCAACCGCTTGCTTGGTCAGCACGGCCCAATCACGCGCGCAGCCTTCATAATGCGCCGGCGCGGTGCGAAGCTTATGCGGCCAATTCGGCCAGGTGAGGCCCTTGTTTTCATGCTCCGGCGGCTTCGGCATGATCTCAATCTGCGTGATGGAAGCCGCACCCTGGCGCGCCGCGGTGCCAATGCAATCGGCGCCCGTATCGCCACCACCAATCACCACCACATGCTTGCCGGTGGCGGAGATCGTGCCGCGCGGCGCAGCACGGTCCTCAGTATCACCCGCCACGCGCTTGTTCTGCTGCGTCAGGTAATCCATCGCGGGATGAATGCCGGAAAGATTGCGGCCATCCACTTCCAATTCGCGCGGCCATTCGGCACCGCCCGTCAGCACCACCGCATCATAACCCGCCAGCAGCACATCAAAAGGCAGCGTGGTGCCCACTTCCGTGCCAGTGCGAAACTCAACGCCTTCCGCGGCCATCTGATCAACACGGCGGTCAATCAGATGCTTTTCCATCTTGAAATCAGGAATACCGTAGCGGAGCAAGCCGCCAATCCGATCATATTTTTCAAACAGCGTCACCGCATGGCCGACGCGCGCCAATTGCTGCGCTGCTGCCAGACCCGCCGGGCCGCTACCCACAACGGCCACGCGCTTGCCGGTTTTGCGCGCGGGGATTTGCGGCTTGATCCAGCCTTCTTCCCATCCGCGGTCCACAATCGCACATTCGATGGATTTGATGGTGACCGGCGTTTCCGTGATGTTCAGCGTGCAGCTTGCCTCGCACGGTGCGGGGCAGATGCGGCCGGTGAATTCCGGGAAGTTGTTGGTGGAATGGAGTGTTTCAAGCGCCGCCTGCCACTGATCCCGATAGACCAAATCATTCCAATCCGGGATCATATTGTTCACCGGGCAGCCATTATGGCAATACGGAATGCCGCAATTCATGCAGCGCGCCGCCTGCTTCGTCAGCTCCGCCCCCGGCAGAGGCGTCACATATTCCTTGTAATTCTTCAGCCGTTCTTCGGGCTTGATATAGCCGCGTTCGGTGCGTTC
>JBILPX010000061.1:0-12456 GCA_044373565.1 Roseomonas sp. | reverse complement strand
TAACAAGCGTTTCGCCGGCATTGGCGCGCGCAAGTAGGACTGGGTCCGTCATCGCGGCGGCGGCATAGCCTTCGCGGTCTGTCGTTTTTGGCCCGTGCAAACGGGTCTCAATGCAATAATGTCAAAAAAGCCCGGCCTTTGCTGGGCTTTTTGCGCGACCGAGGTATCTAGGGAACTTGGTGAAGCTGAGCGGGATCAAACCGCTGACCTCGTCAAAAATTTACTCCTCATTTTTAATATATTGAAAAATGCTTTCTTCTAGCGCGTCTTTGAGCAGATCAGCCGGTATCCTCATGGGGAATTCGCCTTCCCGCTCAGGCCGGATCATCGGCAATCATGATATGGTCGGGTGGTAGGCCCGATTGATGTCGCTGCATAATCTTCACAAAACCAGCTTCTATCTGGCGCGCGAAACGCCCGCCATCAAACAGCGGCGCAGTCAGGCGTTGCGCCCATAGCTTACGCCGAATGGCGCTCAGCCGGGCCGGGTTGCGCGCCAAATTAAGCGCCTGGGCTTCGTAAGCAGCGGGGCTTTCCGTGATCAGTTCCGGCAGGTCCAGCGCGCATAAAAGACTGGCGCCGACGCGGCCGGCAAAGCTTTGCCCTAGCTGCGTCAGCACTGGTAGCCCTGCCCATAGCGCATCGCTCGCGGTGGTGTGGGCATTATAGGGCAGCGTATCCAAGCAGAGATCCGCTGCCGCATGGCGGGCGAGATGCTCGGCCAGTTCCATCCGATCGGCAAAGACCAGCCGATGCGCTTCAACCCCACGTGCAATGGCAGCCCGACGCAAATTGACAACGGCTGCGTCATTATCCGCAAGCAGCCAAAAAACACTGCCCGGCACCGCACGCAGCAGCCGCATCCAGATATCAAAGACGGATGGCGTTATCTTGTGGTTGTTGTTGAAGCAGCAGAAAACGAACCCCGCTTCCGGTAGACCCAATTTCGCACGATCCGGAGTGTTTTTCGCGATAAGGCGCGTACTATCATTCACCTGATAACTATGAGGCACATAAATGATTTTTTCAGCGTAATCCCCCTGATACTCGGGTGGGATCAGCACCGGATCGGCCACAAGATAATCCATATAATCCGCTGCCATGGTGCCCGGATAGCCCAGGTAGCTTACCTGCAGGGGGGCCGCCCGATGGGCGAAGATTTTGTTACGCCCTTCCCCAGTAAAGCCCTTCAGATCAACCGCAATATCAATCCCATCACGGCGGGCAAGGGCGGCGATATCTCCATCTGATAAATGACCAACCTCGACGAACGCATCAAAAGCCGCGCGCAAACGTGTCCGCATGGCGTCTTGCGTTATAGCCCCAAAGGAATAGGCAATAATCTCAAACCGTGTCTTGTCGTGGCGTTCAAACATTTCGACCATCAAGTAGGCTGTGGCATGATTGTGAAAATCTGCCGAAAAATAGCCAATGCGGATTTTACTGCCCGTGATGTTCGAGCGCTGTGGCGCAGAGACTACCGTTTGGGCTTCCCGCGCCAGCCAAGAAGCCGCGCATTGACGCTGCAATTGGCGCGATGCGCTGAAGGCGAGCATAGAGAAAGGCGGCGATGCCGCAATGCCACGAGCAATGAAGGCTTCAACCGCTGCAAGGGATTTGTCAAAATCCCGCCAATCACAAATCGCCATCCGCATCGCCAAGGCCTGCCCCTGGAGCAAGGGTAAGTTGCGGTCGAGCTTAATCGCCCGATCAAAGGCGGCCGCGGCTTCCGGGAAGCGGCGCATATCCTGCAAGACAAGACCGCGTCCTTGATGGTAACGCGCTGCTTCCGGTTCCAGCCGGATCGCCTGATCAAAATCTCGCAGCGCCTCCTCGAAATTCTTGGCGTCCTGCAAAATGCTGCCACGGCTGGCGTAGAAAAGCGCGCTTTCCGGTTCCAGCCGCAGCGCCGTATCCAAATGCGCCAGCGCTTCGGGAACGCGACGCAATTCCGCCAAGGTTTCGCCCTTCTTGTAATGCGCTATGGCATAGCCCGGCGCGCGGGCAAGCGCTTGGTCGAAATCTGCCAATGCCTCCTCAAGCCTATCGAGGTCACGTAGCACTGTGCCGCGATTGGCATAGGCCATCACGTTATGCGGATTGAGTGCCAGGGCGCGGCCAAAACTTTCCAGCGCAGCTTCATTGCGTTTCATGTCACGCAGGAGATTGCCGACATTGTTATGCGCGCTGGGATCATCTGCGCGGGTTTTCATACCCTGATCGAAGGCGAGCAGGGCCTCCGGCAGTTTCCCCAGGCGATGCAAGACAATGCCCAAATTGATCAGCGCCGCCCCATCATTCGGGCGCAGGGCCAGCGCCTTGCGAATCAGGGCATGGGCGTCACGAGTATCGCCAGCCTGTAGCGCCGCAACACCTCCCATATGCCAAGCGGTAAATTGGCCTGGATCCTGGAACTGAATCCGCTTATAGGCCTGTCGCGCTTCCGGGATACGTCCTTGTTGATGCAGGGCCACAGCCTGCGCGAGCAACGCGTCTATCGCTGCGCCCGGCATACCCATCGATGGGTTTCCTATCATCCTTTACCTTCCCAGTTACTCGGATGGGATTTTCCGATCATGAGACCGAAATGCCGCGAAACAGCAATAGCTGAACTAAATTCTGCATCGTTTGCAGCAAGAAAAGGGAACGGGTGAATCCATCAAATCGAATTCAAATCTAGGATGGAAGCAATTCTCTAAATTTTAGCGGTCTACATTCGTACAAATCTGACCCAGAAAAGCTAGTTTCCTGGCCTGAAAGCTGGTTGGGCGTGAAAAGTGGTGGAGCTGAGCGGGATCGAACCGCTGACCTCGTCATTGCGAACGACGCGCTCTCCCAACTGAGCTACAGCCCCACACCAAGGGCGCCGTGAGTGCCCCAGGCTGAAGGTAAAGTCAAGGCAGCGCCAAAGGGCGTCAGGTCACACCAAAAATCCTTCCACGACAAAGGTCTTGCAGCCTGAACCCTTCTTCAAGATATAGAGGCTAATCCTTCCGGGCCGCCAAGCTGCGCGGCAGCGCTTGGAAGATGCAGGAGGCTTCATGCACGCATTATTCTGGTTGATTGATTCTGCTCTCAGCCTTTTCGTCTGGGCGCTGATTATCGGGGCCATCGTGTCCCTGCTGATTTCCTTCAATGTGCTGGATACGCGCAATCGCGCGGTCTGGGCGATTGCCGATTTCTTCCATCGGCTGACCGAACCGGCACTCAGGCCCATCAGGCGCTTTCTGCCCAATCTGGGTGGCATTGATCTCTCGCCAGTGGTGCTGATTCTGCTGTTGCAGGCGGGGCGCATTCTGCTGGCGGAAATTCAGTTCGGCTTGCTTGGCAATAGCCTTGGCCGATGACGGGCTTCTGGCGCGCGGAAGCTGGCGCGCTATTGGTTCGCGTGAAAGTGCAGCCCAAATCGCGCCGTCCGGGGCTTGAGGGGCTGCGCTCGGGTGCTGATGGCCCCAGGCTCCGCGTGGCGGTGGCTGAAGCGCCGGAAGATGGCCGAGCCAATCGGGCTGTTTGCGCGGCGCTGGCCGCTGCCCTTGGGGTTCCGGCATCACTCATTGCAGTGTCGCAAGGGGCCACAGCGCGGGAAAAGACACTGCGCATTTCGGGTGACCCAACTTTTCTCATTCCCAGGATCGAGGCTTTGGCATGACCACACGCATTCTTGATGGCAAAGCGCTTGGTGCCCGGCTGCGGGCTGGCCTTGCCGCGCGTATCGCAGGCCTTCCCTTCAAGCCCGGCCTGCGCGTGGTGCGCGTGGGTGAGGACCCCGCGAGTGGCGTTTATGTCCGCAACAAGGACCGCGCGGCGGCCGAGGCCGGCTTCGATAGCGCCACTATTCATTTGCCGGAGACGACCACCGAAGCTGATTTGCTCGCGGAAATCGCGCGGCTGAATGCCGACCCGGCAGTGGATGGGATTCTGGTGCAGCTTCCCCTGCCCGCTCATATCCGGGCAGAGGCCGCGATTGCCGCGGTGGACCCGGCGAAGGATGTGGATGGCTTTCACCCGCTGAATGCCGGGCGGCTGGCGGCGGGGGAGCCCGGCCTGGTGCCCTGCACACCGCGCGGCGTGATGCATCTGCTGGCGGAAGCGGGCGTCGCATTGCGTGGCGCGCGGGCTTTGGTGCTGGGGCGTTCGCAGATTGTCGGGCGGCCCATGGCGCAATTGCTTTTGGGGGCAGATTGCACGGTGACGATTGCCCATTCCCGCACGCGGGATCTGCCAGCGGAATGCCGCCGGGCGGAAATTTTGGTCGCGGCGGCCGGCCGGGCAGAGATGGTGCGGGCGGATTGGATTGCCCCGGGGGCGGTGGTGATTGATGTCGGCATCAATCGGATGCCCGATGGCAAGCTGGTGGGCGATGTGGCCTATGCCGAGGCGGTGGGCCATGCGGGCGCCATCACGCCCGTGCCCGGCGGCGTTGGCCCCATGACCATTGCCTGCCTGTTGGAAAACACGCTGGAAGCGGCGCTGGCGCGGCGGGGGTAGCCGCCTACCAACGCAAGCTGCGTAACGCCGCAAGCGGCGACACTTTTTCCACCACCGCAACGGCGGCCAAGGCTTCACCGCTAGGGTCTGCACCATGTGCTTCGCCGGCCAGGCCCGTCAGCGCCCAAAGCGCGTCTATGCCAACCGCCTGCGCGCCGGCCAAATCCGTATGCGGGCTATCGCCAATGGCCAGCACGCGGGCTTTGGGGATCGGCCCCAGCAATTCCATCACCGGTTCATAAATCGCCGGATCAGGCTTGCCGATTTCCAGCACATCGCCGCCGAATTCGCGATACAGATCGGCCAAAGCGCCGGCGCAGATCACCTTTTCGCCCGCCACCATCACATGCCGATCCGGATTGACGCACAGCATCGGCAAGCCCGCATCGAAACAGGCGCGCAAGGCCGCGCGATAGGGTTCCGCGCTTGTCGAGCCGCCATCCGCATCCGGGCCGGTATTCAGCAGGAAATCGGCCTTGGTTGGGTCTGCCACAATCTCGGCGGCGTCTTCCTCGATCACGGAAAGGTCTCGTTCCGGCCCAATATGCATCACGCGCTGCCCAAGCCGCGCAAACCAGGGGTGCTTGCGTTCCTTCATCAGCCGCCATGAAGCCTCACCAGAGGACATGATGCCATCATACAGCCCGCGATCGAGCCCCATGCGGTCCAGCATGCCTTGCACGAACCAGGCGCGGCGCGGCGCGTTGGTCAGGAACACAATGCGCTTGCCGCGCGCCTTCAGCGCCGCGAGGGCTTCCGGCACGCCGGGATAGGGTTTGCGCCCATCATGCACCACGCCCCAAAGATCAAGCACATAGCCGTCGTAACGGTCAGCAATGTCAGCAATACCTTCAAGAATCTGCATCACGCATCCTTGCCGACAGCATCGGCGACTGAGGTGAAGCCATCACGGGCGAGAAGCGCCGCGAGGCCATCGAGAATCTGCCGCACCAAAACAGGCCCGGCATAGGCGAAGCCGGAATAAAGCTGCACTAGCGCAGCACCAGCGCGGATTTTGGCATAGGCTTGTTCCGCGCTGGCAATGCCGCCAACACCAATCAGCGCAATGCGCCCTTGTGCCAGATGGTAGCATCGCCGCAGCCTGTCAGTGGAAAGCGCGAAAAGCGGCGCGCCGGAAAGCCCGCCGGCCTGGTCCTTCAGGGGCGATTGCAGCGAAGCCGGGCGCGTGATGGTGGTGTTGGAGATGATCAGCCCCGCAATGCCCTGCGCCACACAGGCTTCCACAATGGGGCCGAGCGCATCATCGGCCAGATCAGGCGCGATTTTCACCAGCAAAGGCGGGCGCTTTGGCAGCGCAGCGCGGCGCGCATTGATGGCGGCCAGGATCGAGGCCAGCCGTTCTTCCCCCTGCAAATCCCGCAAGCCCGGCGTATTGGGGGAGGAGACATTGACGGTCACGTAATCGGCGTAAGGGGCCAGGGCCTCGTAAAGCGCCGGGTAGTCGCGTTCCGGATCAGCGCCTTCCTTATTGATCCCGATATTGGCGCCGAAAATCCCAGGGAGCGGCCGCGGCAAGGCCCTCAGCCGCGCGAGATAGGCATCGAGCCCGGCATTATTGAAGCCCATGCGGTTGATCACGGCCTGGTCTTCGGTCAGGCGGAATAATCTCGGGCGGGGATTGCCGGCCTGAGGGCGCGGTGTGACCGTGCCGGCTTCCATGAAGCCAAAACCGAGCCGCAGCAGGGGCAACACGGCCTCAGCGTTCTTATCAAAGCCGGCAGCCAGGCCAAGCGGATTGCGGAAGCGAAGGCCCGCGACTTCTGTCGCCAGGCTTGGATGATCCGCACCGCGATCCTGGCCGGCAAGGCCAAGGGAAAGGGCTCGCAGCGCAATACCATGGGCGGTTTCGGCATCCATGCCGCGCATGATCGGCATAAGGGCGGAGGCAATGGCGGGTGTCATGGCGCCCTTCTGCCCCGGACGGCGTCGCAGCGGAAGGGCGCTTGGCCCGCAGAGGGGCAGAAAGATAGTGCTTTCATTCCTGCCAAAGCAATTGTAGCTTTTCTTTCAAGCTTTACTCTAAAATTTAGTGAGGAGACGTGACGCTTTTCGCCTGTCTTGCCGCCCAATCAGGTGATGCCGCTTCCTTTGGTTGCGCCTGCGCAGCATGCCAGGAAGGCTGGAAGCCGATGGCCGCCGCCGCCGCGCCTGACCCTACGCCTAAGGCAGTAGTGGTGGATGTTCCGGGCGATGCATCAACCAGTTTCTCGATTGCGGTTGGTGCGCCGCTCGACGGCGTTTTGGAGGCGAAAACCGATCACGATTGGTATGCTGTGAAGTTAGTGGCGGGAACGCGCTACCGTATCACCTTGGATGGCCTCGCTTTCTCGGATTATGCGTCGCTTGAAGACCCTTATATTTACTTGCGCGATTCCAGTGGCAATTTGCTCAGGCAGGATGATGATGGTGGGCCTGGACGCGATTCCCTTTTGAATTGGGTTGCTCCGTCAAGCGGGCTTTATTTCCTTGATGTCGGCGCCTGGAATGAGGATTACGTAGGCGGCTATCGGCTCGCGATCAGTGAATTCACGGTGCCGGTCTATAGCCTTGATCAAATCGCCGATTTTCTCACGACAGATTTTTGGAATAGTGGCGGTCATCGTTGGGACACCAGTGGCGATAATGTTATTACCTACAATGTGACAGCGCTCACGGCTGAGGGCCAGACCCTGGCGCGTGCGGCCTTCCAGGCCTGGGCCAATGTTGCCAATTTGGTGTTTCAGGAAGTTGAAAGCGGCGGCGATATTCCGTTTGACGATAATCAATCTGGCGCTTTTGCGGGCGGCACCTGGTCCGGTGGCCTTATCACCTCCATGCGGGTGAATGTCAGCACCAGCTGGCTCGCGAGTTATGGCACAACAATCGATAGCTATTCTTTCCAGACCTATGTGCATGAAATCGGGCATGCCTTGGGGCTTGGCCATGGCGGGCCTTATAATGGTTCAGCGAGTTATGGGCTGGATAATCTCTATGTGAATGATGTCTGGTCTTACACGATCATGTCTTATTTCGATCAGGCAGAGGCTGATTTCGGTAGTTATCGCTTTGTCATGGGGCCAAGCCTTGGTGCTATCCTGGCAGTCCAAAATCTCTATGGCGCGAATACCACATTCAATTCCGGGGATAGTGTCTATGGTCGTAACGCAACTGCCGGGTCGCTATATGATTTTGCCCATTTCGCCACGGTGCCGGCCTTCACCATTTATGATACGGGCGGGACAGATACGCTGGATGCTTCAGGCTATGGCGTAAACCAGACCTTTAATTTGAACGCAGAAGCCTTTTCATCCATCGGCGGTATCAACAACAACATTACTATCGCGCGCGCCGTGGTCATTGAAGTCGCGATTGGCGGCGATGGCGCGGATAGCATGCTTGGCAATGCCAGCAACAATCTGTTGATGGGCAATGCCGACGCCGATACGCTGGATGGTGGCGCGGGCAATGACAGCCTGGATGGCGGCGCGGGTGATGATCGGCTGATTGGCGGTGATGGTACGGATATCATTGATTACCGCCTGGTGAGCGGCGCCATTTCCTTCAATCTTGCTGCTGGCACAATCTCGGGCCGTGATATGGGTATGGATACGTTATTTGGCATTGAAGGTGCTGCTGGCGGGCAAGGGGCGGATGATTTCTTTGGCGATGCCGGGAATAATTTGTTCTTCGGAAATGCGGGGGCCGATACGCTGAATGGCGGTGCAGGCAGCGATAGTCTTTTCGGTGGCGCCGGCGATGATTTGATGATCGCCGATGGGCTTGGGGATCATTTTGAAGCGGGCGATGGCGATGATGTCATCCTGCTTGGTGGCACGCAGCTAGCTGATATCCTGGCGTTATTCGCCACTTCTTGACCACCCGGTTTTGCGCGCTTGACGCCCCCTGATCACGGGGCGACAAGCGGCGGCCGAAGCTTCTTCGGCGCAACGCCAGTCCGGGATCACATGACAAGCTTCAAGGGGCCGCTGCTACTGGTGGGGGCCATGGCGCTTTTTGCGCTGCTCGATGCCAATTCGAAGCTGCTGGCGGGTCGGTATGGCGCGGATCAGGTGCTGGTTATTCGTTATGGCGCGCTGCTGATATTGCTTGGGATGCTGCGCCTTGTTTGGCGCGGCGCAGGCGGGCCGATTGCAACCGCGCGCCCTGGGCTGCATTTGCTACGGGCACTTTGCATGGCGGGTTCCGCCTATGGCTTCTTCCTGGCGTTCCGCGACATTCCTTTGGCCGAAGGTTATCTGGTTTATTTCACAGCGCCCTTTTTCATCCTGCTGCTGGCCACCTTGGTACTTGGCGAAACGAATGGCAGCGCGGTCTGGTTCTGGTCTGCCGTGGGGTTTCTTGGCGTCATGGTTGCGATGTTTCCTGCGCTGACGTTACGAGGGCCTTCCGCCACGATCCCATGGCATGCCTATGCTTGGGCGTTTCTCGGCACCATGACCTATGCTGGGTTTTTGACGATCAGCCGCATGCTGCGTGCAGAACAGAATGCGGCGCGGCTGATCTTCTGGTCATCAGGCCCGATCTTCATCGCCATCTTGCCCTTTGCCATCGCTGATTGGGTAGCACCCGATGCCCTTGAGTGGGTGGCGCTGATTGCCAATGGAATCTTTGCGGGCAGCGCAACCCTAGCGCTGGCGATTGCTTTCAGCATTGATCGCGCGGCACGGCTGGCACCGCTGGAATTCACTGCCCTGGTCTTCGCGCTGATACTTGATGCGGCGATCTGGCAGCTTTGGCCCGGTGCCTGGACCCTGGCGGGCGCCACCATCGTGGTCTTTGCCTGCCTGATGAGTGAACGCGCGTCGCGGCGCGACCATCACTGACCCACCATGTGTTTCCAGGCGACCTCTTTCCAGGATAGGCTTTGGTGCATAAGCCTCAAGGGAGAGAAACCATGGCCAAATCGGAACTATGGAAGAAGGGCGATGCGGTTCGCACGCGCCTGATGGGTCAATCCGCCGTCAAGAATATGGCCCAGGGTGTTTATGACGACCCCATCATGGAAAAATTCGGCGATTATGCGCGCGAGGCTGTGTTTGGGATGCTCTGGTCCCGCCCGGGGCTCGATCTCAAGACAAAGGCGCTGATTTGCGTGATTTCCGATACCGCCATCCATGCCTGGCCGGAACTCACCATTCATCTACGGATGGCGCGGCGCATGGGCTGGACGGAGGATGAACTCACTGAAGCGTTGATGCACCTTTGCGGCTATATCGGCCTGCCTGCGGTGCGGGAAGCGATGATCGTGGCCAAGGGCGTCTTTGCCGAAATGCGCGCCGAACCCGATGGTGGTCTGGCCGAGGCATAAGCATTTTCAAGCCAAGTGACAAACTTGGCGTCTCGGAAAATGCGATCAAACAAGGTTTTGGTGCGCGCGAGATGAATGAGGCTGGAGGGTTCGCGCACCAAACTTTGTCTTTCTGACCAATTAGCCTAGAAACGGTCCGGGCGGTTCAGAACCCCGCCTGGCCGAGAAACGGAACAAAGGCGCTCATGTCCCAAACCACCCTTGCCTCCATCGGCTTTCCGGCAAAGGAAGGGGCGCGGGCCTTCACCACGCGGCCTGAAATCATCGGCACCTTCGGGGCGGTGGCTTCCACGCATTGGATCGCTTCCCAAGTTGGGATGGCGGTGTTGGAACGCGGCGGCAATGCTTTTGATGCCGCGGCTGCCGCCGGCTTCACGCTGCAAATCGTCGAACCGCATTTGAATGGGCCTGGCGGCGATTGCCCCATTTTGCTCCATAGCGCCCGCACCGGCCAGCAGCAGGCCATTTGCGGCCAAGGCCCCGCCCCTGCCGGCCTGAATGTCGCGCTCATGAAAAACCTCGGCCACGAGATCATGCCCGGCACCGGCATGCTGGCCGCACCCATCCCCGGCGCCTTTGATGCCTGGATGCTGATGCTGCGGGACCACGGCACCTGGAAGCCGCGCGATATTCTGGCCTATGCCATTGGCTATGCACGGCATGGCGCGCCCATGGTGCCGCGCGTGCGCGCCACGATTGATTCGGTGCGTCCCTTGTTTGAGGCTGAATGGAAAACCTCTGCCGCGCTGTGGCTGCGGAATGGCGGGCCGGCACCGGGCGGGCTTTATGCCAACCCGACACTTGCCGATACCTATGAACGCGTGGTGCGCGAGGCGGAGGCCGCCGGTGGGGATCGCGTCGCGCAAATCGAAGCCGCGCGCAGCACCTGGTATCGCGGCTTTGTGGCGGACGCCATTGATCGCTTCTGCCGCGTGACGGAGGCAATGGATACATCAGGGCGCCGCCACCGCGCGGTACTGAATGGCCAGGACCTTGCGAATTGGTCCGCCACCATCGAAGCGCCACTCGGCTTGGATTACCACGGCCATCGTGTGCTGAAATGCGGCCCCTGGAGCCAAGGCCCGGCCATGCTGCAAACTCTTGCATTGATCGCGGGCGATGACATTGCGGCGATGGACCCGATGGGCGCAGATTTCATCCATCTGGTGGCAGAAGCGATGAAGCTTGCCTTCGCGGATCGTGAAGCCTTTTACGGCGACCCGAATTTCGTTGATGTGCCGATGGCAACACTGCTTTCGCCCGCCTATAACGCTGCGCGCCGCGCGCTGATTGGCGCTACCGCCAGCATGGAATTCCGCCCTGGCTTCCCCGATGGCCGCGCCCCGCGTACCGATTACGCCGCCGCCATCCGCCGCGCGCAGGAAATGGCCGCGGCTGCCGGCAGTGGAGAGCCCACGGTCTCTCGCCTTGGTGCCGCGGGGGGTGATACCTGCCATGTGGATGTGATTGACGCTGCCGGGAATATGGTAAGTGCCACACCTTCCGCCGGCTGGCTGCAATCTTCGCCCGCCATTCCAGAGCTTGGCTTCTGCCTTGGCACGCGCTGCCAGATGTTCTGGTTGGATGAGACGCTGCCCAATGGCTTGCAGCCAGGCAAACGCCCGCGCACCACGCTTTCCCCCGCACTGGTGCTGCGCGAAGGCAAACCCTGGATGAGCTTCGGCACGCCGGGTGGCGAACAGCAGGATCAATGGCAGTCCATCATGCTGCTACGGATGCTGCATCAGGGCATGAATATCCAGGAAGCGATTGATGCGCCTTCCTTCCATTCGGAACATTGGATCAGCAGTTTCTGGCCGCGTGGTGCGAAGCCCGGCAAGCTGGTGATTGAAGGGCGCTATGCGCCGGAAGTGCTGGCGGCGCTGAAGGCGCGCGGCCATCAGGCGGAAGCGGGTGGCGATTGGACCGAAGGGCGGCTGACTGGCGCTCGGCTTGAAGCCGATGGCACCATCCGTGCCGGCGCCAATCCGCGCGGCATGCAGGGTTATGCGGTGGGGCGGTGATGGAAATAGCGGGCGAGGCAAAACGGGAATACCACGCACGCAAGCGTATCCTGGTCACAGGGGGCGCCGGCTTTGTCGGCAGCCATTTATGCGATGCGTTATTGGCCGCGGGGCATGAGGTTCTTTGCGCCGATAATTTCTTCACCGGCAACAAGGCCAATATCGAAAGCCTGCTGGCGCACCCCTATTTCGAATTGATCCGCCATGATGTGACCTTTCCGCTTTATGTCGAAGTAGATGAGATCTACAACCTTGCCTGCCCGGCATCGCCCATCCATTACCAGCATGATCCAGTGCAGACGCTAAAGACCAGCGTGCATGGCGCGATCAATATGCTGGGGCTCGCCAAGCGCCTGAAGGCGCGCATTCTGCAAGCTTCCACCAGTGAGGTCTATGGCGACCCCAATGTCCATCCGCAGCCCGAGGAATATTGGGGCAATGTGAACCCAATCGGGCCCCGTTCCTGTTATGATGAAGGCAAGCGCTGCGCGGAGACGCTGTTCTTCGATTACCATCGCCAATTCCGCCTGCCCATCAAGGTCGCGCGCATCTTCAATACCTATGGCCCGCGCATGCACCCGAATGATGGGCGCGTTGTGTCCAATTTCATCGTTC
>JBILPX010000316.1:0-3825 GCA_044373565.1 Roseomonas sp. | reverse complement strand
ACTCTAATACTCAATTCAGGCTCTCAATACAATGTTTTCTCAGGAAAAGCCTGACAACCTCAAACGGGTAAGGCGCTGCCGTGGCGGCGGGGGCGCTCTGCCAGGGTATCCGGCGCTGCCTCAGCTTCAGGCGCGGCTTCGGCTATGGCCAAGCCTGGGGCTTCGGGCGCTGCCTCCGGGGCGGGCGCCTCGGCCATGGCGGGGGCTTCCGGGGCCAATTCTTCCTCAGGCTTTGGGGCCGGCGCGTCCAGGCCCAGCGCGTGGGACAGCAGCTTCATCGCGTCCCCCCCCAATTCCAGCGCAAAGCCAGGCACGCCATCCGGCGCGTTGAAATCCCAGGCGTAATCCGCGGGGCCGATGAAATCCCGGATGGCGGGGTCAAGGCTCCAGGCGCGGCGGAGTGCCGCGGCGCGCAAATCCAGCGGCACCTTGCGGTGCAGGAAGGCCTTGAAATCGCTCTCAATCGTCAGGCTTTCAATCGGCGGCAGGCTGGTCAGGTCGAATTCATCCTCCGGCTCAGCAGGCAGCGCCTCGGGCTTCGCTTCAAGCGGGGCGGGCGGCGCGGCTTCCTCAGGCGCGCGGCCTTCCACCACGGCGCGCTTGCGGCGCGACCAGCGGGAAAGAAAGCCCTCCCCTTCTTCGCTCATGGGTCATCCACCCGGCCGCGACGGCCAAGCCCTTCAAGCTCCGCCTTATCGCGCTTGCGCTTGTGAAAGCCTCGGTCGCGGTGGTGTTCCGCCACAAAAGCTTCCAGCGCGGCGTGAATGCCGGGGGGTAGCGGCACGGCTTCCATCAGGTCTGAACCCGAATCGGCATAAAGATGCGCCTCACCCGCATCCACCGTCACGCGTTGCAGCGCAAAGCCGGGGGCTGCTTCCACCGGGCGCAGCACCACCCAGATGCTGGGGCTGCTGCTTTCCAGATTGTGCTTGTAATTATCCGTATCGGTCGGGTGCATCGCCACTTCGGCATTACCGGCGAAGAACAGGCTGCGCCCGGCTTCTTCGCGCATCAGCGTCCAGGCCGGCAGGACCGGCGCATCTTCCAGCACCTCCACCGCGCGCCAGGCCCATTCCGCCCATGGCGTGACACCGGGGCGGCGTTCGACCACGACGCCCACGGGGATGGAGACAGTGCCGGGGATGATCAGGCTCATGCGCCCTTCTCTGCGGTCAGCAGCGGCAGGCCGGCCACCAGGTTCTGCGGCTTCATGCGCAGCCTATTCGCTGCATCCATGGCAAGCGCCAGGTAAATGGGCTTGCCCGCCACGCGCGGCAGCATGCGCGCGGGATTGGCGAATTCCAGCACGCCAAGCCACAGGATGCGCGCAAGCCGCGCCTGCGCCACCTTCTTGCCCTGCCAGAGATCATTGGTGATGGATGTGGCTTCCGTATCCAGCCCGATATGCCAGCGCCAATCACGATCTTCGATGGTGGGCACGGCGCGGATCGTCACTTCCTCACCAAACAAATGCCGGATGAAGCGGGCCATCGCGCGCGCCAGCCCCTGCTGGCCGGGCCTTCCCTCCGCGATATCAAGCGCGAAATCATGCGCATCCGATCGCCCATGATAGAGATGCCCATTGCTGTCGGACAGCACATCAATTTCGACTTCGCGTGGCGGTGCGCCGGCTTCGACCAGCAATTGGCCGATGGCACCAAAGCCACCATCGCGCCCGCGCATTTCCAGCACTTCCTCATCCGCCAGCAATAGCGAGCCCTGATTGATCGCTGCGCGTTGCGGGCGATAGAAAAGCTCAGCGGCGCGGAGTGCGAAGGGATCGCCCTCACCTTCCATCGCGGCGCGCGCCACCAGATGCGTCAGCATTTGCAGAAAGATGGGCGGGATGCCGGCAACGTCACCGCGATAAAGCGCAAGCCAGGCTTCTTCCAGGCTGGGCGCGGCGCGGACGCGATCACGAAAGCCCAGGAAATGGCGCCAATTTTCCTGCGCATCGGCATCCGCAAGCGCGGCGATGCGCGCGGCTTCCACTGGCTGTTCAGGCGATGCCAAAAGCGCTTCATGCAAGGCAACTTCAGCGGCGCAGGCTTCCGCTGGCGGCACCAATTCGGGCCGGGCAAGAAAGGCACGCCACAAATCCGACGTCGCACGCAGCCGGCCATGCGGCGCGGCCTCACACAAATGATGCCCGGAAGCGACCCAGAAATCGCCGGGGGAGAGCATGGCACTCATGCTTCGCGCTTTCCGATTTTGGTGAGATCAGGGCGGAGGATGGGTTCATCATCATCCTCACCATGCGTTTCCACACTCGCAAAAACCGGCAGGCTTTCAAAGCTGCGATGCTGTTCCGCGCGCAAATGCAGCGTGCGAAAGCGTTCGCGCTGTTCGCCGCCTTCAATGCTGCGCGTCAAGGCGAGCACCGTGCCGGGCGGGTGATCACAAAGCTGTTCGGCAAAGGCCAATTCCTCCTCAGCCGCGGCGCGGGCTGCTGCCTCATCCGGCGCGCCATGGACCAGATGGATATGCACGGCAAGCGCGGCGAGTGCGGCGGCGCGGTCAGCAACGCTGGCTTCCGCGACCTCCACCAAAGTCGCCCAGCCGAAGCTACCAAGGCCGAGGAAGCCGCCGCGAAAGGCTTGCCGGCGCTTGCCGGACATTTGCGCCGGGTCTTCATCCCAGAAGGCAAAGCCACCTGGCACGGCCAATTCGCCGGGCTCGGCGGCCTGGTCGAAGATCACGGTATCGGAGGCATCAAGGCGGATGGTGCGGGGCAGCCGGGTCATGCCAAAGCCTCCGCCAGAGACAAGGTTTGGAGGCCTTCCCCGCCTTCCAGCACCAGATCGCCGGTTGCGGGCACAAGCCCGCGCCGCGCGCCGGCGCCAAGCTTGGGTTCCAGCCGCGCCAGATAGCGTTCGGCCAGGGTTTTGAAGCCGCGCCCCTGCCAATCCGCCACCGTCGCCATGAAATGCCGCGCCCATGCAGCGACCAGTAGCGCGGGGGTAAGATCATCATAGCCCTCCGCCAGCAGGGATGTGCGGTCCGGGCGTTCGCCGGGCTCTGCATCGGCATATTCGGCGAAGCGGAGTTCGATCCCGACAACCAGCCAAGGCGGCACGTCATCCGGCGGGGTGTCGGCGGGCAGGCCAAGGCGGGTTTGCCCGACCACGGCGCCATTCAGGCGAAGCCGGGCGGGCCAATCGAAGACCAACGGAATATCGGGCGGGCCATAAGCGCCGAGCGCATCGGCCAAAGCGACACTGGCCGCATGCAGCGCCAGGCGCGCGGCGGGCAAGGCTTCTTCCGGTTCCAGCACAATCGCGGCTTCCGCCCGCGCCCAGGACCGCACCCAAACCAGCGTGCCCGCGCCCTTTTCCGGGGCAATGGCGCAGGCATGCGCCAGCGCATCGCCGCCCTCGCGAAGGGCGATGATCGGCGTGAAAACACTCGGCAATGCGGGCAAATCTTCAACCACCCTGGCGCCATCCCTCGTCAGCCTGTCTTGGGTGTCATATATGCCGCGCGCGGCAGACTTCACAGCCTGGGGGGTAGGATAGAACATCATGGCGGAGGAAAAGGGGCGCATCGCCCTGGTGTGTAGCTGCGAAGATACCATGCTTTTGGATAGCAAGGCCTTGGCGCGCGGCTGCGGCGCTGGCGTTGAAATCCGTGGTGCCGAGCAGCTTTGCCTGGCCCAGCTTGATCGCTTTGAAGCCGCGCTCGCCACTGGCCGGCCACTCACCATCGCCTGCACCGCCCAGGCGCCGCTTTTTGCGCAGGAGGCCGAGGCAGCCGGCGCCGCCACCCCGCTTTTCGTCAATATCCGTGAGACTGCCGGCTGGTCCACTGAGGGCAAGCAGGCCGGGC
>JBILPX010000060.1:0-12515 GCA_044373565.1 Roseomonas sp. | reverse complement strand
CGAATCCGGGCATGATTGAAGGGTCTGAATTGAAGCACGCGGCCACGATAAAGGCGCTGGAAGCTGAGGCACTGTCCTTGGCACAGGATGATTTCGGCATTGGCCATATCGCGATTGCTTGCGCGCTATCCTACCTCGATTTCCGGTTCGACGCGTTGCAATGGCGTGACGGAAATCCAGCGCTGAGCGCATGGCATGCGGCAGCGGTGGCGCGGCCATCCTTCCTGGCTACTGCCGTGGTGGATGATTGATACGATGCGCCGTGTGACGCCCGTGCTTGATACAGTCTTGCACTACAAAATCGGAGGCTAGGTGATGAAACTCTCCCGCAGAAGCGCGCTTGGTCTGATGGCTGCCCTGCCCATGCCGGCACTTGCTCAAGCATTCCCGGATCAGCCCATACGGCTGATTGTGCCGTTTCCGCCAGGGGGGCCAGCGGATATCATCGGGCGGCTGATTTCGCGCGTCATGGGCGACAAGCTCGGCAAGCCGGTGATTGTGGAAAATCGCTCGGGCGGCGGTGGCTTGGTTGGCATTGAGGCTGTGGCACGGTCGCGCCCTGATGGGCTGACCATCGGCCTTGCGAGTAGCGGTGTTTTGACCGTGCAGCCGCATCTGATGCAGCAAATGCCCTTTGATGCTTTGCGCGATCTGGCACCGATTGGCGTGGTGATTTCCGTGCCGCAAATCCTGACCGTCAACCCGAGCCTACCGGTGCGCGACCTGCGCGAATTCATCGCCCGCGCCAAGGCTGAACCGGGCAAGCTTTCTTATGGCTCGGCCGGCATTGGGTCTTCTTTGCATATGTCCATGGAATTGCTGAAGCAGCTGAGTGGCATTGATGTGGTGCATGTGCCCTATCGCGGTGCGGCGCCGGCGGTGACCGATGCGGTGGCCGGGCGCATTGAAATCCTGATGGCGGATGTGCCAGCCATTCTTTCGCAAATTCGTGGCGGCACGCTGCGCCCGCTTGGTATCAGCGCACCAAAGCGGCTTGATATTCTGCCGGATTTGCCAACCCTGGTCGAAGCTGGCCTGCCCGAGATGATTTGCGATACCAGCTATGGGCTGGTGGCGCCCGCCGGCACGCCGCCTGAACGCATCACGCTGTTGCGCAATGCCATGGTGGCAGCGCTGAATGACCCCGAAACGCGCCAGGCCTTCGCCGCACAGGGCGGTACGCTTGTCGGCAGTACGCCGGATGAGTTCACCCAAGCCATTCGTGAAGGCAGCGCGCGCTGGGGTCAGGTGGTCCGCGCCGGCAATATCAAATTGGAGTAGCCGATGAACCCCTTTCCCGATCTGCAAGCCTTCAAGGTTAGCATCACCGATCACGTCGCAACGGTGATGATCGCGCGCCCGCCCGTGAATGCGCAAAACAGCGCCTTTCGCGATGAGATCACGCGCATCTTCGATGCTTTTCACGAAATGCCCGAAGTGCGCGCGATTGTGCTGACGGGTGAGGGGCGGAATTTCTCGGCCGGCGCGGATTTGAAGGATCGGCCGGATGTGACGCGGCCTGGCGCCTTTCCGCGCCATAACCGCCTGGTGCGGGCAGGTTTTGATTGCGTGATGGAATGCGGCAAGCCGGTGATTGCCGCGGTGAATGGTGCGGCGATTGGCGCGGGCTGCGTGCTGGCACTTGTTTGCGACATCATTGTTGTGGCGGAAGACAGTTTCATGTCCATGACGGAGGTGGAGGTTGGCCTCGCTGGCGGTGTGCGCCATGTGCTGCGCCATTTCGGACAATCCAATGCGCGGTTGATGCTTTATACCGCGCGGCGCTTTCACGGGCCTGACCTGTTCCGGATGAATGTCGCTTCCGCCTGTGTGCCGCAGGATCAATTGCTGGCAACGGCGCAGGGCATGGCGGCGGAGATTGCGTCCAAGGTGCCGCTTGCGGTGGAAGCGGCCAAGCGCGGCTTTACGCTGACCGAATATCTGCCGCTGTCAGAAGGTTACCGCTACGAACAGACGCAAACGGCGGCGCTGTCGCGCACGGAAGATACGCGCGAAGCGCAGCGTGCGTTTGCGGAAAAGCGGAAGCCAGTCTTCAAAGGGCAGTAACGCCCTTCACACAGGCTTGCGCGCCGCTTCATCCATCAGATTCTGTTCGCGGCGCGATTCTTCCCGCGCAGCCTCTGCCGCACGGTTTTCGCGGAGCTTTTCCACCACGCGTTCGGCGGCGCGCGCATCAGCCAGCATTTGCCGCTGCCGATCCGTGGCTTGTCGCGCGCCTTCTTCCGCTTCTTGGGCGGCAGCGCGATCCTGTAGCGCTTTTTGAATGAAGGCACCTAGATTCGGGTTTAAGCCTTCTGAGCTTTCCTGCCGCAGCACCCGGTCAGCAGCCGCGGTGGCCTGCCGCGCGGATTCCTCTGCGGCCAAATTTTCGGCCAAGGCGCGCCTTTCTGCCTGGGCTTCCATGCGTCGGAGCTTTTGCAGGGTTACCAGCGGGTCTTTGGCCATGGTTGCTTAGGTAAAGCTTTGGGCCATGCCTTCCAAGCCCTAAAATAGCGCGCGCTATTCGACGCCATGGCGCGCTTCATGCATGATACGAACGAGCCAGCGATGAAGGATAACCGCATGACCCGCCAGACACTTTTCGTTCGCCTTGCCGAGGCGCTCTATCGCATTGAACGCCCCTGGGGCGATGTGCCAATGGGGGCGGGTTCGCCTTCCGATGTGGCGTGCGATGCAGATGGCAATGTCTATTGCCAGTTGCGGCAAGACCCTTACGCGGGCGTTGCCGGCCCCGCGATTGTAGTGCTGGCGCCCGATGGCAAGCGCATCGCTGCCTGGGGTGGGGAAGAAGTGGCGGATGGCCATATGCTTTCCGTCCATCCCGATGGGCGCGTTTTTGTGGTGGATCGCGACGCGCAGGAAATCATCATTTTCGATCGTCACGGCAAAAGGCTCGGTGGGCTTGGCAAGCGGCACCGTCCAGGTGAGCCCTTCAATGCGCCTTGCGATGTCGCCTTCGGGCCGGATGGGTCAATTTACGTGGCGGATGGCTATGGCGCTTCGGTTGTGCATCGCTTCAGCGCGGATGGCACGCCGATGGGCCATTGGGGGCGGCCTGGTTCGGGGCCTGGCGAATTCTCCACACCACATTCTATTTGGGTGCTGCCGGATGGCCGCGTGACCGTGGCGGATCGCGAAAACAATCGCGTCCAGGTTTTCACCAGCGATGGCGAATGGCTGGCCGATTGGGAGGATCATCACAAGCCCATGTCGGTGCATGGTGGGCCGGGTGGTACGCTGTATGTCACGGATCAGGTGCCGCGGCTTTCGCTATTGGCGCAGGATGGCACGCTGATTGGGCGCTGCCGCCCGGTGTTGAATGGTGCGCATGGCATGTGGCTGTCGCCGGATGGCAGCATATTCTTGTCGGAACAAAACCCGCCGCGACTCACGCGGCTTGTGCCTGTTGCGGGCTGAGGGGCAAACCATGCTGGAACATGTCGGCGGCATTGACCATTGTGTTGTGCTTGTGCGGGATTTGGACAAGGCGGCTGAGACCTTTGCGCGTGCTGGCTTCACCGTGGCGCCACGCGGCGTGCATTCCGCCCATATGGGCACCGGCAATAATTGCGTGATGCTGGAGAAGGATTACTTCGAAATTCTAGGCGTACTGACGCCCACGGAAGCCAACGCCAAATGGCGCGCCGTGCTGGAAGCCCGCGAAGGCATGACCGCGATTGCCATGCGCGCGCATGATGCTGAGAAAGGCGCGGCAGAGGTCGCGGCGCGCGGCATTCCGACCATGCCGGTGATGCGCTTTGGCAGGCCCGTTGACATGCCCGATGGATCGCGCACGGAAACGCGCTTCAATACGTTTCATTTGGTTGATCCAGTGGCGCCGGGTTTGCGGATTTTCGCCTGCCAGCATTTGACGCCTGGCGCCACTTGGGTGCCCGGCAGCATGACGCATGCCAATACCGCGAAAGGCTTGACCGGGCTTGAGGTTTTGGCGGGTGACCCTGCTTTGGTCGCCGCGTCCATAGCCAAATTGCTGGATAGCGCACCGGAGCAAATGGGTGATGGCGTGCTGTGTGTGCCGACCAGTGCCGCGCCGATCATTGTGCTGAACCGCGCTGCCCTTGCCGCGCGTTATGGCGCGCTTGATCTGGCCGGGCTGCCCGATGCCGGGCCGGTGACGCTTGGCATCACGGTTGCCGATCTGGCGGCGACGCAAGCATGCCTCACCAAAGCGGGGCTGCCCTTCAGCGCCATCCCCGGCGGCGGCATTGCCGTAGCACCGGCGGCGGCGCATGGCGTGATTTTGGCGTTCCGTGCTGGGTAGGTGATTGCCATGCCATCCATGCACACATTGCAACGGATTGTTTTAGTGCTGCTGGTAATCACGGCGCTGGCGCAGCTGCTGCGCGCGCTGTTTTGAAAAGGAAGTCCGTGATGCGCGTTGGGGTAATTGGTTTGGGCAGCATGGGCATGGGCGCGGCGCTCAGCCTATTGCGCGCGGGGTTGGATGTTACGGGTTGCGATCCCCGAGCGTCAGCGCGTGATGAATTCATCGCTGCCGGCGGTGCTGCCTTTGCGAAAGCCAGCGAATTGCCGGTGGGAATGGAAGCGCTGGTGGTGTTGGTGGTGAATGCCGCGCAAACCGAAGCCGCCGTTTTCGGCGCCGAAGGTGCGGCACCACGCATGGCAAAGGGCGCTGTGATTATTTCCTCCGCCACCATGGCGCCAGATGCAGCGCGCGCTTTGGCCGCGAAGGCCGATGCTGCGGGTTTGCTCTATCTGGATGCGCCGGTGTCTGGTGGCGCAATCAAGGCGCGTGCGGGTGAAATGACGGTGATGGGTGCCGGCAGCGAAGCCGCCTTCGCCAAGGCCAAGCCCGTGCTTGATGCCATCGCCACCAAAGTCTGGCGCCTGGGTCACGAAATCGGCATCGGCGCCACGGTCAAGGTTGTGCATCAATTGCTGGCCGGCGTGCATATCGCTGCAGCAGCCGAGGCGATGGCGCTTGGCATTCGCGCCGGCGCTGATCCACAAGCGCTTTATGATGTGGTGACAAGTGCCGCCGGCAATTCCTGGATGTTTGAAAACCGCATGGCGCGTGTGCTGACCGGCGATGACGCTCCTCGCAGCGCGGTTGAAATTTTTGTGAAGGATCTTGGCCTGGTGAATGACATGGCGCGCGGCCTGAATTTCCCGGTACCCTTGGCCGCGCAAGCGCAGCAGCTTTTCACGGCTGCCCGTGCCATGGGCCAAGGTGGCGCGGATGATGGTTTTGTCATTCGTGTCTGGCAGGCGCTGACGGGGATTGATTTGCCCGGGGATGAGAAAAAGGGCTGAAGCGCGTTTCAACCAGACGGCAGATGCGCCGCGAGCCAAAGCGTCTCGCCCGCAGGATCAGTCCAGGCGACGCGATGGCGGCACTGCGCTGGCAATAGCGCCCAATCACCAGGCTTCAGTTCGCGCATGGTGCCATCAGCGAATTCCAGTGCTGCGCCACCAGCCACCAGAAGCACAAATTCTGGCCAAGCTTGCTCATACCACGCACCATTCGTGACAGCGCGGGAGGCGATTCTTTCAATTCGCGCCCCACCAGCGCGCGCCAATTCAACAAAACTTTCCGCGCCCTGTTCCAGCGTGGAGCCTTCATGCAATGACCCAAAGCGCGGCGCCGTCACGCCGCGAGCACCGCCTCAACCGCGGCCGATACCGCGAAAAGATGCCTATCCGCGCCATGCGCGCCGGTCAGCATCAGCCCAACCGGTGCTTCGCCCGGCGCGTTGCAGGGAAGGCTGATCGAGCAGCGATCGAGAAAATTGCCAACACTGGGATTGCGCAGCAGCATCATATTGATCCGGTTGTATTCCTTCTCATCCTCCACCTCAGCGATGGCGGGCGGGATAAGCGGGCAGGTCGGGCAGATCAGCGCATCAAAGGGTGCGGTGCGCGGCGCGACACTCGCGATGATGCGTGCGCGCGCATTGACCAGGTCAACATAATCGGCGGCCGACATGCCCTCTCCACGCCGGATGCGCTTCAGGATGCGCGGGTCATAGCCATCGGCCTTTTCCGCGATCAGGTGGCGATGCCAGGCCAAAGCCTCACTGGCCGGGAAGCCGCCCGCGGCGGTCACTTGGGGAAGCTCGGCCAATTCCGGCAGATCAACTTCAATGATGCGCGCGCCGGCAAGCGACAATTTGCGCAGCGCCTTTTCGAAAGCGGCGGCGACATGGCCGTCCATGCCGTCAGTCAAATAGGTGCCGCGCGGCAAGCCGAAGGTCAGGCTTTGCATCGGGGGCGGGGCAGGGGCTGTGGGCGCTTCCTCGCCGGCCATGAAGCCATCAATCAGCGCACAATCCGCGACCGAGCGCGCCAAAGGCCCGGCGGAATCAAGCGAAGGTGATAACGGCAGAATGCCTGTGATCGGCACGCGCCGTGCGGTGGGCTTCCAGCCGACAACGCCGCAAAGTGCTGCCGGAATGCGGCAGGAGCCGCCGGTATCCGTGCCAAGCCCGACAAAGCCCATGCCATCAGCAACCGCCACACCAGCGCCGGAAGAAGAACCACCTGGCAAGCGGCCCGTCGCGCGATCCCAGGGACTTTTCGGCGTGCCGTAATGCGGATTCACACCAAGGCCGGAAAAAGCGAATTCCACCATATTGGTGCGCCCAATCACAACAAAGCCAGCACGACGCAGCCGCTGCACGGTCGGCGCATCCAGCTTCGCCGGCGCGCTGCCCTTCAACACGACAGAACCGGAGCGGGATGTGATGCCCGCTTCGTCATACAAATCCTTCACGCTGATCGGAATGCCGACGTAAGGGCTTGGCGCGCGCCCTGCCTTGCGCAGCGTATCCATCGCGGTGGCTGTCGCGCGGGCGGCATCCCCATGCACCACCATGAAGGCGCGGCTGCCCTCACCAGCAGGATCAGCAATGCGCGCCAGGGCTTCTTCAACCAGAGCGGCGGATGTCGTGCGCCCGGCGGCAAGCGCGGCGGCGGCTTCAAAAACAGTTTTGGGCATCAGTAGATATCCGGCTCCGGCGTCGGTTGCTGGCCTTCCAGGAAAGCGAGATCGCATCCCTCATCGGCCTGGGTGACATTGTCCAAATATAGCGATGTCCAGCCCCGCGTATAGCGGCGCGTGGGCGGCGTCCAGGCAGCACGGCGGCGTTCCATTTCTGCTTCATCCACCAGCAAATCCAGTTTGCGATTGGCAACATCAAGCCTGATCAAGTCACCATTCTGTACGAAGGCGAGCGGCCCGCCCACATGGCTTTCCGGCGCCACATGCAACACACATGTGCCGTAAGATGTGCCGGACATGCGCGCATCGGAAATGCGCACCATATCGCGCACGCCTTGCTGCAACATCTTCTTGGGCAGCGGCAGCATGCCCCATTCCGGCATGCCTGGCCCGCCTTGTGGCCCCGCCTGCTTGAGCACCAAAACAGAATCAGGTGTGACGGGCAAATCCGGATCATCCAGGCGCTTTTTCAGATCAGCGTAATCTTCAAACACTACCGCTGGACCGGTGTGGTTGAGCAAGCGAGGTTCGGCGGCTGAGGTTTTGATCACCGCACCCCGTGGCGCGAGGGATCCCTTCAGCACTGCAAGTCCGCCTTCTGCTTGCAAGGGGCGATCCAAAGGCAGGATCACTTCCTCATCAAAAATCTCAGCGCCGGCGATGTTCTCACCAAGCGTATGGCCGGTGACGGTGCGCGCGGAAAGGTCAAGGTAATCACGGATGCGATGGAACAGTGCCTGCGCGCCGCCGGCATAGAAGAAATCCTCCATCAGCTTTTCGCCGGCATTGGGGCGGAGGTTCGCGACCAGCGGCACGCGGCGCGACAGCGCATCGAAGCGTTCCAAATCAAGCGGCACGCCGGCGCGGCGGGCGATGGCGATCAGATGCGGAATGGCATTGGTGGAACCGCCAAAGGCCATTGTGGCCGTCACAGCATTATCAATGCTCGCCTGCGTGATGATGGATTTGGGAGTCAGGTCTTCCCAAACCATGTCCACAATGCGTTTGCCTGTTTCGGTTGCCATGCGCGGATGAGCGGAATCCGCGGCAGGGATGGAAGAAGCGCCCGGCAGGGTGAAGCCAAGCGCTTCCACGGCCAGCATCATGGTGGCGGCCGTGCCGGCGGTCATGCAGGTGCCGAAACTACGCGCAATGCCGCCTTCCATATCCTTCCACTGCGCTTCGGTGATGTTCCCAGCGCGCAATTCGGCATGATACTTCCAGACATCACTGCCCGAACCCAGCGTCTTGCCGCGCCAATTGCCGCGCAGCATCGGGCCGGCGGGCACGAAAATGCAGGGCAAGCCAGCAGTGATTGCGCCCATCATCAGGCCTGGTGGCGTCTTGTCGCAGCCGCCCAGCAGCACCAGCCCATCGCAAGGCTGGCTGCGGGCCAGTTCTTCCGTCTCCATCGCCAGAAGGTTGCGATAGAGCATGGAAGTGGGCTTCTGGTATTGTTCCGTCACGGGATGCGCGGGCAATTCCACCGGAAAGCCGCCGGCCTGCCAGACGCCACGCTTCACTTCCTCGGCCCTTGTGCGGAAATGGAAATGGCAGGGGCTGAGTTCCGACCAGGTATTGATGATGCCGATCACCGGCTTGCCGCGGAAATCCGATTCGGAATAGCCGGCCTGCAGCATGCGGGAACGGTGGCCGAAGGCACGGATATCATCTACGCCGAACCAGCGATGGCTGCGGAGTTCTTCGGGTTTCTTGCGCGCCATGGGCTGTTTCCTTGCGTCTGTCGCGGATAGCTTGCCATTGGGCGCCCTGCTTGACCATTCCCCAACCGGTTTTGCATTGACGGGGCAGTGCGCATCCGGTCAGGATCAGCCATTCAAACCGAAGAACAGGGCGGCAGGACCGCCCGGCTGGAGGAAACATCATGTCCTTGCTTTCAAAACCCCGTCGCCGTGGCTTGCTTGGTGCCGTGGCCGCTGCCGCGCTTTCGCTGTTGGCCTTCGCGCCTGGCCAGGCATCGGCGCAGGAATGGCGCGGCTGGAATATCCATGCCGCCGATTACCCGAATGGTCGCGGCATGGATCGCTTTGCGGAGCTGGTAGGCCAGCGCACCAATAACCGCATCCGCATGCGCAGCTTCCATTCCGCGCAGCTTGGCCAGCAGGATGAAGCCATTCAGCAAATGCGCCTTGGCACGATTGATTTCGCCAATTTCAATCTTTCGCCGCTGAACAATCTCGCACCTTCCACCGCGATCCTGACACTCCCCTTCCTGTTCCGAGATGTTGGCCATAGCCACCGCGTCGTGGATGGTGCGATTGGGGAAGATATTGCGCGCGATCTGGAAGCGATCGGCATCATCACCCTTGCCTGGTATGATGCAGGTGCGCGGAGCCTCTACACGACCCGCCCGGTGCGCGCGCCCGCTGATGTGCGTGGCATGAAGATCCGAGTGCAGACCTCCGACCTTTGGATTGACATTATGCGTGCCATGGGCGCCAACCCGACGCCACTGCCCTTTGGCGAGGTCTTCACCAGCCTGCAATCCGGCGTGATTGATGGCGCAGAAAACAACTGGCCATCTTATGAAAGCACGCGGCATTTCGAAGTGGCGAAATTCTACACCACGACCGAACATTCCAATGTGCCGGAAATCCTGGCCATCAGTCGGCAACGCTGGCAGCGCCTGAATGAAGCCGAGCGCGCCATCCTGCGTGATGCAGCGCGTGAAAGCGCGGTATTCCAACGTCAGCTTTGGGCGGAGCGTGAAAAATCATCACGTGATCGCGTGGTGGCTGGGGGTGCTACGGTGATCGAAGTGGCTGATCGTGGTCCCTGGCAGGCGGTGATGGAACCGGTTTATGCCAAATACGCGTCAACTCCGCGCATGGCGGATTTGTTGAAGCGCATTCGGGAAACGCGGTGACAGGTAGAGATGACGCGGGGCGCAGGGCATTGCCTGCGCCGCTGCGGGCCTTTTCGCGCGCGCTTGATCTGCTGGCGGGGCTGACCATCGGCCTTGCTGGCGTAGCGCTGGTTATCTTGATTGCGATGATGGGTTGGCTGGTCTTTGGCCGATATGTGCTGAATGACACGCCAACCTGGATCGAACGCGGCGCAACTTTGGCGATTCTGGCGATTTCCATGCCGGTGGCGGCGGTGGGTATCCGGGAACGCTTTCATCTTTCTGTGCTTGGGCTGCGTGAATCGCTTCCGCCCAACGCGCAACGTTGGATTGCCCTTGGCTGTGATGCGATCGTCGGCCTGTTTGGCGTGGGTATGGCGATCTGGTCTTGGGAATTAGTGGAAATGGTAATGAATTTCCGTATCCCTCTGCTCGGTATCAGCCAGGGTTGGACCTATGTGCCAATGGTGGTGGGCGGCGTTTTGATTGCCCTATTCGCGGTGGAACAGGTGCTGCGTGATATTTTCGTGCCTGAGGCGCCGGAAAAACGCGGCCCCGCTGCGGCCTTCCTGGAGTAGCGGCAATGGAACCCGGGCTATTTCTGATTTTTGCGGTATTTGCATTTGGCGTCATCGCCGGTGTGCCTGTGGCCTTTTGCCTTGGCATCGCCGGCGTGGTGGGCTTCATCTATGAAGGGCTGAACCCCGCTGTTGCCTTCCAGCAAATGGCGAGTGGCATGAGCATTTTCTCCCTGCTTGCCATTCCCTTCTTTATTTTTGCCGGAGAGATCATGCTCCATGGCGGCATCGCGCGCCGCTTGATTGCGTTGGCTTCATCATGTGTCGGCTGGATGCGCGGTGGCTTGGGGATGGTGGATGTTTCAACCTCCATGCTGTTTGGTGGGATTTCTGGATCAGCGGTGGCGGATACCTCAGCCACTGGCACCATTCTGATCCCGGCAATGAAGGCCAAGGGTTATGGCGTGGATTATGCGGTGTCACTCACCGTCACCAGCAGCATTGCGGGCATTCTGATTCCGCCTAGCCACAACATGATTCTTTATTCGCTTGCGGCAGGTGGCGGCATTTCGGTGAGTGCGCTGTTCATCGCGGGCATTGTGCCCGGCATTGTCATGTGCCTTTTTCTCGGCATCGCGGCCTATGTCATGGCGGTGCGGCGCGGTTATCCATCTGAAGGGTGGGCCGGGTTCCGGCATTTGTTCTGGACCTTCATTGATGCGCTGCCCGGGCTGCTGACCGCGGTGATCATTCTGGGTGGCGTGCTGTCTGGCGTTTTTACCGTGACGGAAAGTGCGGCCTTCGGCGCCATTTGGGCGCTGGTGGTCACACTTTTGGTTTATCGCAATCTGTCCTGGCCTGATTTTCTGATCGCCGTGAAGGCCAGTGTGCGCACAACATCGGTCGTGTTTTTGCTGGTTGGCACGGCAACGGCTTTTGCATGGCTGCTGGCCATGTATCGCCTACCGGAATTGCTGACCGAGGGGATGCTCGCCATCAGCGCCAATCCCATCGTCATCCTGTTGATGATCAATGTCTGTTTGCTGTTGCTGGGCTGCGTGATGGATATGGCGGCGCTGATCCTGATCACGACTCCGATCTTCCTGCCCGTGGTCACCGCCATCGGTGTTGATCCGGTGCAATTCGGCATGGTCATGATGATGAATCTCGGCTTGGGGTTGACCACACCACCAGTGGGTGCAGTTCTGTTTGTCGGTTGTGCGATAGGCCGAATACCCATGGAACAGGTCATGCGTACCATCTGGCCATTTTACGGCGCGATTTTGCTCGCGCTTATTCTGACCACCTATTGGCCGGCCATGTCACTGACGCTGCCGCGCCTGCTGCTAGGTTATGGAGGCTAAGGCCATGAATGCACCATCAAGACCTGTACTGCTGACCGGTGCTTCTGGCGCGCTGGGGCGACACCTCACGCAAAGCCTTGGCGCGCTTGGCTGGGCGTTGCGCCTGACCGATATCGCGCCCTTTCCGGATGTGCTGCCGCCATCAGCGCGCTTCGTGCAGGCGGATTTGAATGATGGCGTGGCGCTGATGCGTCAGGCGGAAGGCTGCGGCGCCATTCTGCATTTCGGCGGGGTGAGTGTTGAGCGCCCGTTTGAGGAAATCCTGGGCCCCAATCTGCGTGGGCTTTATCACCTGTATGAAGCCGCGCGGCGCGAAGGCGCGCGGGTGATCTTCGCCAGTTCCAATCACACCATCGGCTTTCATGAACGCCCGCGCGGCAATGATGCGAAGCTGGATGCGGATTGTGCCTTCCGCCCCGATGGCTACTACGGAATCTCCAAAGTCTATGGCGAGATGATGGGGCGGATGTATTGGGACAAGCATGGGGTTGAGAACATCAACCTTCGCATCGGGTCCTGCCAGCCGAAGCCGCTTGATCGGCGCATGCTGTCCACCTGGTTGTCCTATCCAGATCTCACGCGCTTGATTGAATGCTGTGTGCTCGCGGAAAAAGTGGGTCATGCGGTGATCTGGGGTCAATCCAACAACCCGACCGGCTATTGGGGAGAGGATCATCGCGCGCGTATCGGTTGGGCGCCGCAAGACAATGCCGAAACATGGCGGGCGGAGCTTGAAGGCATCACCTCTGATCCGGTTTCGGAGC
>JBILPX010000315.1:0-3842 GCA_044373565.1 Roseomonas sp. | reverse complement strand
CGCAACCAGCGCCGCGTAATCAGCTTGGGGAATGCGCTCCACACAGGGGGCAGCACAACGCTTTATTTGAAACAACAGGCAAGGCCGCGTGCGTGTATCAAACACCGTATCGCGGCAGGACCGCAGCAGGAACACGCGCTGCAGCGCCGCCAGCGTTTGATTTACCGCCCAGACGGACGCAAAAGGCCCCCAATAGGATGCGCCCTTCCGCCTTTCCCCGCGATGCTTGGCGATTTGCGGAAAAGGGTGGTCTTCCGTGATGACCAGCCAGGGATAGGATTTGTCATCCCGAAGGACGATGTTGAAGCGCGGCCGGAAGCGCTTGATGAAATTGGCTTCCAGCAGCAGCGCCTCGGCCTCGGACCCCGTGGTGACCACTTCGAGTGACCGGGTTTCAAACACCATGCGTCTGAGCCGTTCCGGCAAGCGGGAGATCTGGGTATAGGAAGTGACCCGCTTGCGGAGTGACCGCGCCTTGCCGACGTAAAGCGCCTCCCCCTTCGCATTCAGCATGCGATAGACGCCAGGGGCAGTCGGCAGGGTGGGCAGCGCGGCTTCCAGCACCGCCAGGCCCTGGAATAAGGGGCTATCTGGGGCAGGTGGCGCGGTTTCGGTCATCAGAGGTAGCTTATGGCAAAGGAGATGCGAATTTGTCCACGAAACCTGTGGATAAACCTGTGGGAAGACACCAAGACAAACCTGTTAAGACTATGTTACACAAAGATTCTATGGCTTTGCTCAGATTTGTGGCGCCTGACCTGTAACAATTTAAGTTGTTGATTTCACTGCATTTACTTCCAACCTGCAAAGCTGCTCTGGCGTCAAGGGGGAAGTTTCAGGCAGTGCGCAAAAAGCGCTTGAGGGTTGTTTTCGTGCGGTGGACAATCCGCAGCGCTGGTGATGTCAAAATCGTGATCTTTCAATGACAACGCCGACTTCGATGCTACCAGACATCGCGTCCGGCTTGGTCACACAGACCCGAATGCGGCGGATGCGAGCATCTTCCAACAGGCTGATGGCGATGCGCTCGGCCAGGGTTTCCGCGAGCCAAACATGGGCGGAAGTGGCGATCCGCCGCGCAGTTTCAGCGACCACCGCGTAATCCACTACGCGGGCCAACCGGTCCGGCCCTTCGGCTGATGGGGCTTCTGGGTCCTCCACCGCCAATTCCAGGTCCAGGATCACGCGCTGCGGGCGGGTTTGCTCATGCGCATGGACGCCGAGCAAGGCCTGCACTTCCAGATGGCGCACAAAAACCAGCCGCAGCCCCGCCGCGGCATCAGGGGCGAAGCTCATTCTAAGGGCTCCTGCCCGGTTGAAGGCGACCATTGCAAATGCTGTCCACCATCGAGTGCAATCATCTGCCCGGTCATGGAAGGGAGCGACAGGATCGCCATCAGGGCCTGCGCCACTTCTTCCGGGCAGGTGGGGCGCGAGAGCGGCGTTGATGCCGCCTGCTTGTCGAAATGTTCCTGGCTTTGGCGCGGGCTGGGCAAGGCGGGGCCGGGACCGATGGCATTCACCCGAATGCGCGGCGCCAGCGCCAGCGCCAGGCTTTGCGTCAGCGCCCAAAGCCCCGCCTTGGAAACCGTATAGGAAACAAAATGCGGCGTCAGCGCCCAAACCCGCTGATCCAGCATGTTCACGACCAAGCCCTGTGCCGCATGCGGCAGCACCTTGGCGAAGCCCTGGGTCAGCACAAAGGGCGCGCGCAGATTGGGTTCAATATGCCGATCCCAGGAATCGCGCGTTGCATCCTGCCATTCATCGCGTTCGAAGGTGGAGGCGTTATTCACCAGCACACCCAGCGGGCCTAACGCCTTGGTGGCGTCCGGGATCAGTTGCGCGACTTCCGCTTCCTGGCCGAGTTCTGCCTTCAAGGTGATGGCGCGGCGGCCCAGGGCGCGGATATCAGTGGCCGTTGCCTCAGCCGCTTCGGCACTCGCGGCATAATGGATGGCGACATCAAAGCCGGCCTCAGCAAGCGCAAGCGCCATGGCGCGGCCAAGCCGCTTGCCGGCGCCCGTGACCAGCGCGGCGGGGGGGAGGTTGGAGGGGATCATGAGCGGGGTGATAGCCGCAAAACCTGCCGAGGCCTATGCCCCGCGCGACAACAGCCGCGTCTGATGCTAACCCCCACTCCACCATGTCTGAAACTTCCATTCCCGCCGCCCGTATCGCCGAAGAAGCCGCCCGCAGGCGGAGCTTTGCCATCATCGCCCATCCGGATGCGGGCAAAACCACGCTGACCGAAAAATTGCTGCTCAAGGGCGGCGCCATTCAGCTTGCTGGCGCGGTGCGCGCCAAGGGCAATGCGCGGCGCACGCGTTCCGACTGGATGAAGATTGAACAGGATCGCGGGATTTCGGTGGCGACCTCTGTCATGACTTTCGAACGTGATGGCGTGGTCTTTAACCTGCTGGACACACCAGGCCACGAGGATTTTTCGGAAGACACCTACCGCACCCTGACCGCAGTGGATGCCGCCGTGATGGTGCTGGATGCCGCGAAGGGGATTGAGAGCCAAACGCGCAAACTGTTTGAAGTTTGCCGCATGCGCGACATTCCGATCATCACCTTCATCAACAAGATGGACCGCGAAGCGCGCGAACCTTTCGAATTGCTGGATGAGATCCAGAATCTGCTGGCGCTGGACGCAACGCCGGCCGCCTGGCCCGTGGGCCGCGCGTCTGACTTCGCAGGGGTTTATGATTTGGCGACAGACCGCTTCCTGCCCGTGGCGGAAGGGGCAGAACCTATCCAACTTGAATCGCCGGAAGACCCGAAACTCGCCGCGCTGGTGGGGGATGACAGGGCTTTGGCGCTTTCCGAAGAAGTGCTGCTGGCGCGCGCCGGCTATCCCGCATTCAATACGGATCGTTTTTTGGAAGGGTCTTTGACGCCGGTCTATTTCGGCTCTGCATTGCGCGATTTCGGCATTGCGCATTTGCTGGATGGGCTGGCACGCCATGCGCCGTCGCCACGTGCGCGGGCGGCAGATCAGCGCCTGGTGACGCCGGGTGAGGAAAAACTCACCGGATTTGTCTTCAAGATCCAGGCGAATATGGACCCTAATCACCGAGACCGCGTCGCCTTTGTGCGGCTTTGCAGCGGGCGACTGACCAAGGGCATGCGGCTGCGCCAAACCCGCACCGGCAAACAGGTGCCAGTGAACGCGCCGCTGTTTTTCTTCGCGAAAGACCGACAAGTGGCGGAAGAAGCTTGGCCTGGCGATGTGATCGGCATCGCCAATCACGGCACGCTGCGCATTGGCGATACGCTGACAGAAGGTGAGGCGCTTGATTTTCGCGGCGTGCCTTCCTTCGCGCCGGAAATCCTGCGCCATATCCGGCTGGATGATCCAATGCTGGCCAAGAAGCTGCGCACCGCACTGGATCAATTGGCGGAAGAAGGCGTGGTGCAATTGTTCCGACCGCGTGACGGTTCTCCGCCTGTGGTCGGCGTGGTGGGGCAATTGCAATTGGATGTGCTGCAAAGCCGGCTGCGTGTGGAATATGGCGTGCCAGCAGGCTTTGATGCCACGCCGTGGGAACAGGTGCGCTGGATTGCCTCAACCGAAGCGGGCGCGCTTGAACGTTTCGCGGAAGCCAATCGGCGTGATGTCGCGGAAGATCATGATGGCGCGCTGGTGGCGTTTTTCAGCAGTGATTGGCGCCGCCGCCGCGCGGAAGAAGAATGGCCAATGCTGCGCTTCCATGCCGTGCGCGAACAGCATGGGCTGGGCGGGGGGAAGTAATCCCCCGCTCCCGTTTTTGTTCTTACTTCACCGATGAGAATGACGTCGGCTGCAGGATTTCATTCGTCACTTTCGTCAGCAGCGG
>JBILPX010000059.1:0-12591 GCA_044373565.1 Roseomonas sp. | reverse complement strand
TGATGAAGGCAAGGGCAAGGTTGTTGATTGGCTAGCCTCCCGCGCGGATATCGTGGTGCGCTTCCAGGGCGGGCATAATGCCGGCCATACACTGGTGGTGGGGGATCAGACCTATAAGCTTTCGCTGCTCCCTTCAGGTGTGGTGCGGGGCAAGCTTGGCATTATCGGCAATGGCGTAGTGCTGGACCCCGAAGCGCTGCTGGCCGAAATCGCCAAAGTGACAGCGCAGGGGCTTTCCGTAACGCCCGAGAATCTGCGCATCGCCGATAATGTGCCGCTGATCCTGCCGCTGCATCCCGCACTCGACAAGGCACGCGAAGCGGCGCGCGGCGATGCGAAAATCGGCACCACCGGGCGCGGCATTGGCCCCGCTTATGAAGACAAAGTGGCGCGGCGCGCGATTCGCTTGTGTGATCTGGCAGAACCCGAAACTCTGTCCGACAAGCTTGATGAATTGCTGCGCCATCACAATACGCTGCTGCGTGGGCTTGGGGCGCCGGAATTCGAAAAACAGGCGCTGCTGGATAGCTTGCTGGCCCTGGCGCCAAAGCTGCTGCCCTTTTCGGAAGCAATCTGGGAACGCCTGGATGAGGCGCGCAGCAGCGGCAAGCGCGTGCTATTCGAAGGCGCGCAGGCGGTGATGCTGGATGTGGATCACGGCACCTACCCCTATGTCACCAGCAGCAACACCGTCGCCGGCAATGCCGCCGCCGGCGCGGGCGTTGGGCCGGATGCGATTGGCTTCGTGCTGGGCATTGCCAAGGCTTACACCACACGCGTGGGTTCCGGCCCTTTCCCGAGCGAATTGCATGATGAGATCGGCAAGCGCCTGGGCGAACGCGGCCATGAATTCGGCACCGTCACCGGCCGCCCCCGCCGCTGCGGTTGGTTTGATGCCTGCATGGTGCGTCAAGCGGTGAAGGTGGGCGGCATGCAGGGCCTGGTGCTGACCAAGCTTGATGTGCTTGATGGCCTCACCGAATTGAAGATTTGCACTGGCTACATTGTGAATGGCCAGATCATGAAGCGCCTGCCCACCGGCCAGCGCGCGCAAGCGGCAGCAGAACCTATTTTCGAAGTCATGCCTGGTTGGCCTGGCTCCACGCGTGGTGCCCGTTCCTATGGCGAATTGCCGGCCGAAGCGGTGAAATACATCCGCCGGATCGAAGAATTGGTGGAAGCCCCCGTGGTGCTGCTTTCCACCAGCCCGGAGCGTGACGACACCATCATGATGCGCGACCCCTTCGCGGGATAGCTGATGGCCGCACCCCCACTTCTGATCCTGCAGAATATCCGTCTGGGTTTTGGTACCACACGGCTTTTGGATGGCGCCTCGCTTTCCGTGGCCCCTGGTGAAAGGCTGGCACTGGTCGGGCGGAATGGCTCGGGCAAGTCAACCCTGCTGAAGATTGCCACTGGGCTGATTGAAGCAGAAGGCGGCACGCGCTTTCTGCAACCAGGCGCCACGCTGCGCTTTCTGGATCAGGAGCCTGATCTTTCCGGCTATGCGGATGTGATGTCCTATGTTGAGGCAGGGCTTGGCCCGGCGGATGATGCGTATCGCGCGCGCTATCTGCTGGAAAGCCTGGGGATGAGTGGCGCGGAAGCGCCTGCCGCCCTTTCGGGTGGTGAAGCACGCCGCGCCGCGCTTGCCCGCGCCTTGGCGCCAGAACCTGACATTCTGTTGCTGGATGAACCGACCAATCACCTCGACCTGCCGGTGATTGAATGGCTGGAAGCGGAGCTGGCGGCGAGTGCATCGGCGCTGGTCCTGATCAGCCATGACAGGCGCTTTCTGGAAGGGCTCTCGCGCGCCATGGTCTGGCTGGATCGCGGCACCACGCGCCGCCTTGAACAAGGCTTTGGTGCGTTTGAGGGCTGGCGCGATCAGGTGCTGGAAGAAGAAGAACGCGATGCGCATAAGCTTGCGCGCAAGATCGTGCGGGAAGAACATTGGCTGCGCTATGGCGTGACCGCGCGGCGCAAGCGCAATGTAAGGCGCCTGGAAAACCTGCAAACTTTGCGCACCAGGCGCCGAGAGCGCAGCAGCGCGCCAGGGCGTGTGAGCATGGCAGCGACCGAGGCTGGCGGGTCCGGCAATCTGGTGATCGCCGCTGACAATATCAGCAAGTCCTTTGGTGAGCGCCCGATCGTGCAGGAGTTTTCGACGCGCATCATGCGCGGTGATCGCGTGGGTATTCTGGGCCCCAATGGCGCGGGCAAAACGACGCTGTTGAATATGCTGATCGGTACGCTGGCGCCGGATGCGGGGCAGGTCTTGCTCGGTGCCGGGATTGAAATGGTGGGGTTGGATCAGCGCCGCGCAGCGCTTGATCCCGCAGTGACGCTTGCGGAAGCGCTGACCGAAGGGCGCGGCGATATGGTGCATGTGGGCGGCGCGCCGCGGCATGTGCTTGGCTATATGAAGGATTTTCTGTTCACGCCGGAACAGGCGCGCACACCGCTTGGCGCGCTTTCCGGCGGAGAACGCGGCCGGCTGATGCTGGCGCGCGCCTTCGCCAAGCCATCCAATCTTCTGGTGCTGGATGAACCGACCAATGATCTGGACCTTGAAACACTCGATCTATTGCAGGAATTGATCGCGGATTACGCCGGCACGGTGCTGCTGGTGAGCCATGACCGCGATTTCCTCGACCGATGCGTCACCAGCGTGATTGCTTTTGAGGAAGCGGGGCGCTGGCAGGAATATGCTGGCGGCTATAGCGATATGGTGGCGCAGCGCGGCCATGGCGTGCGGGCGCGGGCCGCTGAAAAGCAGGCGTCAGCAGCGAAGCAACAGATGGCAGCTTTAGCCAAACCGGCCCTGCGCAAGAAGGGCCTGGGCGCGCTGGATCAGCATGAATTGAAAACCCTGCCGGCGCGGATGGAAAAGCTTGCGGCGGAAATCACAGCACTTGAAAAGCGTATCGCCGATCCGGCGTTTTATGCGCGCGATGCCGCTGGCTTTGCCAAGGCAACCAGCGCACTTGGCACGGCACAGGCCGGTTTGCAGCAGGCTGAAACCCGCTGGCTTGAATTGGAAATCCTGCGGGAGGAAGGCGGGGGCTGAAGCTGAGTACTCAGCAGCGTTCCAATAGCCCCAGCGCCGCCAAGCGCTGACAGAAGGCCAAGGCGCCTTCGCCAAGACTGGCCGGCGTGGCGCCTTCGGCCAATTGCGTAAGCCAGGCGCATTCCGTGGCGTTCAGATTTTCCACGCCGCCATACCAGCGAAGCGCGCCACCCCCTTCGGGCAGCGGCACCAGATGGTGGTGCATGGCGTCCGACAGGCGCAGCTTTGCATCCAGGCCGGGCAGGCGATGCGCGAGGCTTCGCTGCGAAAGCGGCAGCCGATCCCGCGTGATCCGATCCATGGCGGCGAGGGCGAGCCTTTCCAGCGCCGCTTCGGAAGATAGCGCAGCCAAAGCAGGCGCGAGCCGCGCGGCGATGGCGGCGGTGCCATCAGGTTCAGCGAGCCGCCAGGAAGGGATGCTGGCGCGCAGGGAAGGGTTTTCCGCCTCCAGGATTTCCAGAAGCTCTCGCAGCATATCGGCGATAGAGGCTTCCAGGAAACCGAGGGTGATATGGAGCGATGGCGCATCGCCCGTCTGCGCCGCGGCTTCATGCATGACACCGCGCGGCAGATAAAGCGCGTCACCAGGATTGAGCGTGAGCGCCTGCGGCACCCCTGTGGGGCTTTGCTTATTGGCCCAGGGAGTCGCACGGCTTGGCAACGGAAACGGGATGTCATCCCAAACGCGCCAGGATTTGGCACCCGATACCTGCATCACCAGCACGTCATGCGTATCAAAATGCACGCGGAAGCCCTGCGCGCCGGGGGGCGTCAGGTAGATGTTGGCCTGCACGGGATGCAGGAAAACCTTCTCCAAACCCCGGCATAATTGCGCGAGCGGCACATGAAATTCGTGGAATTGCGAGATAACCAGGCTGCCCCCCGCATCATGCCGGGCAAGCAGGCGGGGCAAATCAATGCGGCTACCTTCGGTTTGCAGATATTCATCCGGCGGGATGGCCGCACTGCCCTGGCGCCCCCCATCGGCCATGGTCACGCGCGGATGGCGCGCCGCATCAGTGCGCAGAAACGCATCAAGATCGGCGATGGAAAGCAGGCCCGCGTAACGATCCGCGCCCCCCCCTGGAAGAAGCCGCCACGCGGAGCCTTCACGCAACGCGAAGACTTGCTCAGGCGACAGGCCGCCAAAGGCCAAGCGCCAGGCTACTTCGCCCAGGGTTTCGTTCATGCGGCGTTTCAGGTGCCGCGACGTCCGCGGCCTGCTTCGTCACGCGGGTCTGAATCGGTCATTGCCTTGCGCTGCGTGCCGCGACCATTGCCAGGGCCATCACCGGGGTCAGCATCAGTCAGGCCCGTGCCGCGCCGCGCACCTCGGCCATTGCCCGGGCCATCGCCGGGGTCGGCATCGGTCAGGCCTGTGCCGCGCCGTGCACCGCGGCCATTGCCGGGACCATCGCCAGGGTCGGCATCGGTCGTGCCCGTGCCGCGCCGTGTTCCGCGGCCATTGCCCGGGCCATCACCCGGGTCGGAATCGTTCAAGCCCGTACCACGCGCGCGACCACGCCCGCGTCCTGGACCATCGCCTGGGTCGGCATCCGTGACCACTGGAATGGCTGGGGCTTGCTGAAGCGGTTCGGCGGCGGCGCTGCGCGCTGCGCCCAAAACGGCAGGGGCGGCCACCAGATGCAAGACCAATAGCCTGCGGCCCAGAGGGTTCCGCTGCGCTTCGGCAGAGGCATTGTCGAGTTTGCTGGACGGCATAGCCTGAATTCCTTCTTACTTGATCGGACCTTGGCGCGTGGTCGGTCCCATGATCACCAGGAAAAGTAAATGGGTATTTACCATGGACATACAAATAAACTTCACTCAAAGTAACGTGGACAGCAGCCGCATTCTTATTAATTATTTTACCGAAACCGTATACAATAAAGTTAATATTTTGATTTCGTGAATTGATCTTTGTCTGGCGAAGTCGCAGAAATAGCATCTGTTCGATTCGCGCGTTTTGGCGAAACCGGAAGCGGAGAGGTAAATGGCCGAAGCCGAGCAAACTGAGAGGATGTCTTCCCTACCGTTGCACGTGCTCAGCGCGGCTCAGTTACCGATGTGTCTTGCGGCGCTTCCTGCTGCGTCAGCAAGCTTTCTGCGTGCCTCTGGCTTTGCCGCCAAGCCTGGCGAAATTGCACTTATTCCTGGGGCGGATGGTCTGGTTGGCGCTGTGATCGGTATTGGAAAGGAAGCTTCGCCATGGAATTTTGGCGGTGCGCCCTGGGTACTGCCTGCCGGAAGTCGTTGGCATCTCGTCGCGGATGAAGTTGATCCAGCACATGCGGTGCTTGGCTGGCATTTGGGCGCCTATCGTTGGTTGCGCCACAAGCAGCCCCAACGTGCTCCGGCTGAATTGATACTGCCCCCTGGCACCGAAAATGCGGTGATGATGGCCGAAGCCATTTGCGCTGCGCGAGATTTGATCAATGCGCCCGCGGGTGAATTGGGGCCGCAGCAATTGGCAGAAGCCGCTGCGTCGCTCGCGCGGCGCCATGGCGGGCGCGCCGAAATCATTACCGGTGAAGCCTTGTCGGAAGGTTTTCCTTGCATAGCCGCGGTTGGCGCGGGCAGCCCCCGTGCGCCTCATTTGGCCATACTACACTGGGAAGGCGATGCGAATGGCCCGCTGATTGCGCTTTGCGGCAAGGGCGTTTGTTTCGATACCGGTGGGCTAGACCTCAAGCCTTCAGCTGCCATGCTGCGGATGAAAAAGGATATGGGTGGTGCCGCGGTGATGCTGGCTGTGGCGGAGATGGTCATGCGCGCCAAGCTGCCGCTTCGCCTATTGGTGCTGATCGGCGCGGTGGAGAACGCCATATCCGGTAACGCGATGCGCCCCATGGATGTTTTGCGTTCGCGCAAAGGGCTTCGGATTGAAATCGGCAATACTGACGCTGAAGGAAGGTTGGTCTTGTGCGATCTGTTACAATTCGCAGCCGAGCAAAACCCCACCATGATCCTGGATGCCGCCACGCTGACCGGCGCGGCGCGCGTGGCGCTTGGCCCTGACTTACCAGCACTTTTCAGTAATGATGATGCGCTGTCGCAGAAACTTTTGGCGGCCGGCTTGGCTGTACAGGACCCCCTTTGGCGGCTGCCGTTACATGATGGATATGATTCCTGGCTTGATAGCGCATTCGCAGATCTTTCCAACGTATCGCAAAAGCCGATGGCTGGCGCTGTAACGGCGGCGCTTTTTCTCCGTCGCTTTGTGCCCGAAAATCAGCCTTGGGCACATCTTGATGTCTATGCCTGGAACGATTCTACGCGCCCCGGCCGGCCCGAGGGTGGCGAAGCCCAGGCGGCGCGGGCCATCTTTGCGATGTTGCGTGATTTCGCGGGGGGGATATGATATGAAGGCGTCCTAAGTTTTCTCCTCGGAACAAAGCGAATTCCACTCGCTTCAACCGCAATGAAAATATCAAGGCCGAGAAATGGCCTAAGTCACATGTACGGAAAAGGAAGTTTTCAATGGCTAACAACAACGGTTCGGAGCACCTTATCAAGGTGCTGCAGGAAACAATCGTCACCCTCGTGCGCCGCGATGGCAATGATCTCTCATCCCGCCAGCTGGGCGTGGTGCTGATCAGCTACCTGACCGATGGCCCGCATACGGTGCGCGGTTTGGCGGCGAAGCTGAACGTCTCCAAGCCCGCAATCACCCGCGCGCTGGACCGGCTGGGCGATCATGATCTTGCGCGTCGCAAGCCTGATCCTTCGGATCGGCGCTCTGTACTGGTGCAGCGCACCCCCAAAGGCAATGCCTTTATGCGGGAATTGCGCAATACCATTCTGGCAGCCGAACAGCGTGTTAATGAAGCGGCAAAGGCCGAAAGCGGCCGCAAGTAAGCAAGCGAGCGGCGCTGGGTTGGGGCCATGCCAACGCGCATGGCCCAGTCCGCCCGCCGCTTCGCTTGACAGGCCCGTGCGGCGCTGCTTTGGCAGCGATCGCGCCGTCTGGGCCCTGTCATGACCGATTTTGCCTTTATAATTTCGAAAATACTGTGGTTTCCGGCGCGGCCGGGCCATTTCGCGCTGCTGATTGGCGCCATTGGGCTTACCATGATCTGGCGCGGGCGCCGCTTTGGCCGCTGGCTGATCTTGGTCTGTCTTGCCTTTTTCTTCCTGTTGATCGCAACCCCTATCAGCCAATTCATCCTGCTGCCTTTGGAAGACCGCTTCCCGCGCCCAGCTGAAGCGCCCGCGCGTGTTGATGGCATTGTGGTGCTGGGGGGTGCGGTGGATCAGAATATCACCGATGCGCGCGGCATTCCCGCCATCAATGGTGCGGCTGAGCGCATGACGGAAACAGTGGCACTCGCGCGACGTTTTCCCAATGCGCGCATTGTCTTTACCGGTGGCCAGGGTTCCTTTGTGCATGGCGGGCTGACGGAAGCCGATGTGGCTCGGCAATTATTTGAAAGCCTCGGCCTTTCAGGGCCGCGCGTGATCTATGAGGCTGAAGCGCGCAATACGCATCAAAATGCGGTGCTGAGCCTGGAAGTCGCGCAACCCAAACCTGGTGAAGTCTGGCTGCTGGTGACCTCGGCCAGCCATATGCCTCGCGCCATGGGGGTTTTCCGCAAGGCCGGCTGGCCCGCGATCATTGCCTGGCCAGTGAATTACCGCACCGGGCACAGCTTCGCCGCACTGTATGATGCGCCCTTTCCGGAACGGCTTGGTCAATTTGAATGGGGCTTTCGGGAATGGCTTGGCTTGGTTGCCTACCGCCTGATGGGGCGCACGGATGCGCTTCTGCCGGCGCCATGAGATCCGCTTTTTTGCCATCATCGCGCCATGGAAATATGTGAAACCTTCACTCTACAAACGAATCAAAAGCGCCGTAGTTCCTGATAAGAAATTGCGGCTGACTTGTTCCTGCGCTGATCTTGCGCCCCTGATACAGGAGACACGTCCATGCTTCTTCGCCTGTCCATGATTCTGCTGGCCTTAGGCGTAACAGCCTGTGCGCCACAAACGAACACGTCTGTCGAACGTCAGGCGCTCGGCATTCAGGGCACTGTCTATCGCGGTACGATCATCGCCATGCGCCCCATCACGGTCAGTGGCTCACGCAGCGGCATCGGCCCCGCAGCCGGCGCGGTCGGCGGCGGCTTTTTGGGCAGCACCATTGGCGGCGATTGGCGCGCGCGCACGGTGGGTGGCGTGGTTGGGGCGCTCGCGGGTGGCCTTGCCGGCGGTGCCATCGAACAAGGCGCCACGAGCGGTGAGGCGATGGAATTCATCATTCGCCCTGATTCAGGCGGCGAACGCGTGATCACCCAGACCAATGAGCTTGGCCTGCAAGTGGGTGAGCGCGTGATGGTCACTGAAACCGATCGCGCGCGCCTTTCGCGTGAGGTACCGGGCACAGCGCCGTCACCGCGCTGAAGCCTATGTTGGCCTAAACCACCAATTTGGGTTTAGGCTTCCCCCCGAAGGCGCAAGCACGCGCCAAGCAGGGGTATTGCCATGGATTTGGTGATCAAGGGCAATTGTATCGTCACGCCATATTCTATCGGCCCGGCGGAAATCGGCATTGCGGGGGAAAAGATCGTCGCCATTGCCGCGCCGGGTAGCCTGCCCATGCCTCCCGGTGTGCGCGTGGTGGAAGCTGGCGACAGTATTGTGATGCCGGGTGGCATTGACCCGCACACGCATTGCCTTTGGCCAATTCCTGGGCCCAATGGAACTTTGGATCAGACCCAGGGCGCTTCCGTGGTGGGCCGCGCTGCGCTTTATGGCGGCACCACCAGCATTTTGGATTTCGTGCGCTGGACCCATGGCAAAACCATCGAAGGCGCCATTGCGGAACGTGACGCCGCTTGGAAGGCTGATGGCTGCCCTTGCGATTACGCCTATCACATCATGGTGGAAGGCGATTTGCCGCCCGATATCCCAGCGCAATTGGGTGAGGCGATTGAAGCCGGCCACGCCACCACGAAAATCTTCACAACGGATATCACACCTTCCCGCAAGGGCCGCATGGTGGATTTCGGCGATATCTGGGAAGTGTTTCAGGTACTGTCGCGCAAGGGCGGGCTTGGCGTGATTCACGCCGAAGATAATGATATTGTCATGCATATGTACGCCAAGGTCTTCCGCGAAAACCGCGCAGGGTTTGAGAATATGGCGGAGGTACATAATACGCTTTCGGAAGACCTTTCCTTCCGTCGTGTCATGCGCTTGGCAGAACATGTGCCGGGCACCGCGCTTTATATGATGCATGTCTCCGCCGGGAATGGCGTGCGCGCCATTCGCGATGCCCGCGCCAAGGGCCTGCCGATTTATGGTGAATCGTTGCACCAATACATGCTCTATACCAGCGAGGATTATAAGCGGCCGAATGGGCAGATGTATCACACCTACCCATCGCTGAAATCCCAAGCGGATCAGGATGAGCTTTGGGCCGGCGCGCGGGATGGGTCCATTTCCTGTGTCGCTACCGATGAACTTTGCTGTTCCTTGGCGGTGAAAACGCAAGGCAAGCGCGTGGATGACACAACCGGCGGCAATTCCGGCGTGGAGCCGCGCGTGGCAGTCATGTACACGGAAATGGTTGGCAAGCGCGGCTTTACACTCAGGCAATTCGTGGATGCGGTATCCACCAATGCGGCGAAGATCATGGGCATGTATCCGCGCAAAGGGGCGATTGCTGCCGGCGCAGATGCGGATATTTGCATCCTTGATCCCAAGCTGAAGCGCATGGTGCGCGCGGAAGCGCTGCATGAAAGCGATTATACGCCCTGGGAAGGGCGCCAGGTGGATGCCTGGCCTGCCATGACCATTCTGCGCGGCAAGATCATGGTGGAAAATGATCGTTGGGTGGGTGATGCCGCCGGCGGAAAATGGCTACCCCGCCACATTGCGCAGGAAATCCGCACCGCGCCCGCCGTATGAATCCACCCACGCTGCGCGCCCTGATCGCCGATAGCCTGATCCTTTGGGGCCTCGTTGGGCGCGTGGATATTGCTGATGAGGGCGTAAGAATAACCGCCGGTGATCTGGTGCTGCATGTCGCGCCAGCCCTGCCGGAAGAAGCGCCGATGCGCTGGTGGCTGATGCGCGAAGCCCGGCGGCGCCCGGCGGCTTCCATGCTCGGCCTGCTGCGCAGCCTGCGTTACGCGCTGAATGCAACAAGCGCGGAACCGGCGCGTGCACGAGTTGCGGCGCCATCGTGATTCCTGTCTCGGTCATCACGGGCTTTCTCGGCAGCGGCAAGACCACGCTGCTGCGTTCCGTATTGCGCGATCCGGCCTATGCCGGCAGTGCGGTGATTGTGAATGAATGGGGCGATATCGGCCTTGATCATGAATTATTGGAAACCTCAGAAGAAAATCTTCTTGGCCTCGCCAATGGGTGCCTTTGCTGCACCACACGCGGCGATTTGGCGCGCACGCTGATAGACCTTGCGGCGCGGCGCAGATCGGGTGCCGTGACTTATCATCGCGTGCTGATCGAAACCTCTGGCCTTGCGGACCCTGCGCCCATTTTGCACACGCTTTTGGTGGACCCGACAATTGCGGAGAGCCATCGTGTTGAGGCGGTGGTGACGGTGGTGGATGCGCTGCTCGGCAGCGAGACCATCGCGCGCCATCCGGAAGCCACGCAGCAAGCCATGCTGGCGGATCGGCTGCTGCTGAGCAAAACTGATCTCGCACCCGATACCTCAGCACTGGAGGCGCAGCTTGCGACCCTCAATCCCGGCGCGCCGATCTTGCGCGCGGTGCAGGGCGCCATTCCGCCCGATATGCTCTTTGCCTCCGCGGCCCGACCGGAAGCCTTACGGCTTTGGCTAGATGTGACTGCCACGCCCAGCGCACGTCACAGCGCGGGCGTGGAGACAATCTCCATTCTGCGCGAAGACCCGCTGCCCGGCGTGGTGCTGCCGCTTTTCCTGGAAGCCTTGGCCGAACATGCCGGCGAGAAATTGCTGCGCGTGAAGGGCATTATCCGCGTTGCGGAAGTGCCAGAAAAACCCGCGGTGCTGCATGGCGTGCGCCATGTGCTGCACCCGATCGAATGGCTGGAAGATTGGCCCTCGGCAGATCGACGCTCTCGCCTGGTGCTGATCGGCCAGGGTATTCCGCAATGGTGGCCGGCACGGCTTTTGGAAGCCTTGGAAGAAGAAGCGCGCGGCTAGCTTGCCGCGCGGATCGCCGCCCAGATACGTTCGGGTGATGCCGGCATTTCAATATGGGTGATGCCAAGCGGGCGCAGCGCATCCACCACGGCATTGATCAGCACGGGCAAAGCGCCAACTGTCCCGGCCTCACCCGCGCCCTTCACGCCGAGCGGATTGGTCTTGGTTGGCACAGGGTTGCTCTTCACCAGCATATCCGGGAAATCCGCAGCGCGCGGCATCAAATAATCCATGAAGCTTGCGGTCAAAAGCTGGCCATTGGCGTCGTAGCGAATATCCTCACCGAATACTTGCCCAAGCCCCTGCGCAATGCCGCCATGAATCTGCCCCTTCAGCAGCAGCGGGTTGATCACCGTGCCGACATCATCCACCACCGTATAGGCAACGGTCTGCGCTTCGCCCGTTTCGGGGTCTATTTCCACTTCTGCGATATGGCAGCCATTCGGGAAGGTTGCGTCACCAGGGCGTCTGATGAGCAAAGCGGAAAGCCCAAGCTCCTCCTGCAATGGCAATTGGCCGGGGATATAGCTGCGGCGCGCGAGGGCTTCGATGCCAATGCCCCGATCCGTGCCAGCAATCCTGAATTGCCCTTCGCTGAATTCAATATCGGCTTCCGCCGCCTCCAGGAAATGCGCCGCGATCTTTTTGCCGCGCGCGATAATGCGTTCAGCCGCGCCCACCAAGGCACCACCCGCCGCCATCATGGAACGAGACCCGATGGTGCCGCGCCCATGCGTCACAATATCGGTGTCACCATTGACGAAGCGGATGCGTTCAGCGGGAATCCCGAGGCGTTCAGAGGCGATCTGGCGAAACACCGTTTCATGCCCCTGCCCGTGATTATGGCTGCCCATCAGCAAGGTCATGCTACCGCCGGAATCGAAGCGGATTTCAGCCGCTTCTTCCATTGGCCCACGATGCGGCCCGCCAGCGCTTTCAATGGCATTGGCAATGCCAATCCCGCGCAGCTTGCCGCGCGCCTTTGCCTCCGCACGACGCGCCTCAAAACCTGCCCAATCAGCGGCTTTCAGTGCCAGCGCCATATTCTTCGGGAAATCACCGCTGTCATAGGTGTAATCAAGCCCAGTACGAAACGGCATCGCTTCCGGCGGGATCAGGTTTCTTTCGCGGAGCGCAACCCGATCAATGCCCATTTCATCCGCAGCCAAATCAATGATGCGTTCAATGGCATAAATCGCCTCTGGCCGCCCGGCACCACGATAGGGTGCTGTCGGTTGCGTATGGGTGAAAATACAGCGCACTTCGGTGAAGATATGCGGCGTGCGATACACCCCCGCGAGCCCGCCGACATTATTGGTGGCCGAAACCGGCCCCTGCCAAGCCAAATAAGCACCGACATTGCACAGCG
>JBILPX010000314.1:0-3900 GCA_044373565.1 Roseomonas sp. | reverse complement strand
GATTCCAATAAATCACGGCTTCGGCACCAGGCGCGTGCCTTTGGAAACCTTCTATTTCGAATGCTACAATCAGCCGAATGTGACGCTGGTGGACAGCAAGGCAACACCGATCGAGCGCATTACGCCAACCGGCATCAAGATGAGCGATGCCGAATTTGAATTCGACATTATCGTTTATGCCACGGGTTTTGATGCGCTGCGCGGCGCCTTTGACCGGATTGAATTCCAAGGGTCGGATGGCGTGACGCTCAAGGAAATTTGGCAGGATGGCGCGACATCGCTGGTTGGCATGATGCAAAAGGGCATGCCGAATATGTTCATGCTGCTGGGCCCCCATACCGCGCTTGGCAATATTCCGCGTTCCATCGAATTCAACGTGGAATGGGTGAGCGATTTACTGGGCTACGCGCAGGCCAAGGGCATTACGCGCGTAGAAGCGACCGAAGCGGCGATGGAAAAATGGATGGATCACGTCATGGAATTGGCCAAGGGCCTGCTTTCCATGGAGGTGGATTCCTGGATGACCGGCATCAATCTGAATGTCGCTGGCAAGCAAAAGCGCATCGTCGCGCGCTATACCGGCAGCGCGCCAAGCTATCGCGCCTGGGCGAATGATATGGCGGCTGAAGGCTATGCCGGGATTACGCTGGAATAAGCGTTAAGTCAGGCATTGAAGGCAACGGAACCAAGCGCCGCAAGATCATAACCGCCAAGCCGCGCGGCGCGCGTCGCGAAGACCTCGCCCCGCGTGAAGGCCAGTAATTTCTGCACGGCGTCGCCGAAGAAATGCCGGCGGTCCATCACCAGGTCAAAACGCTCGCGGAATAGCGGCAGGAAGGTCAGGCCACGCGCCGCGGCCTCCGCACGAATGCCAAAGCCGACATCGGCGCGGCCTTCGGCGACACTGGCCGCGACCTCATCTTCGGAAAGGGCGGGGCTTGGCAGGAAGCCGATCTGATCAAGGCGCAGCCCCGCTTCTGAAAGCAAATGCGTCAGCAGCACATGGCTGCCGGCGCGCGGCTGGCGCCCCGCCACGCGCAGGCCGGGACGCGCTAAATCTGGAATGCCCACCAGCACGCCAGGGTTGCCTTGCGGCAGGATCAAGCCTTGCTCTCGCCAGGCCCAAATAATGCCGACAAAGGCACGCCCGGCCAGGAATTCACGCGCCGCGGGTTCGTTGAAGCTGTTGCTGTCAGGGTCGAGCAAATGGCTGGCGGCGACCAGGGCCTCCCCGGCGGCCAGGGCAATCAACCCATCCAGGCTGCCGCCGCCGCGTAGCGCAAGCCCGCAGCCGGATTGCCGCGCGGCCCAATCGAGCAAAGGGTCATGGCTGCCGGCCAGGATGGGGGGCGGGTCCAGGCGTTGCGCCGCGCCGGCATCGGCCTGGGCGGCGAGCCAGCGTTCAAGCTGCCGGCGCGGGAAAAGCCATTTGCCGCCAAGCTGCGCCGCCGGCAGCTTTTGTGCGCGCGCAAGCTCATAAAGCGAGCGTTCGGAAAGGCGGAGGAAGCGCGCTGCTTCCTTAAGCGTCAGAACATCCGGCATCTGCTGGCGAATTTCGGCAAAAACCAGCATCGAGTCAAGCACCATGGCGAATTGACGCAGCTTTCGCCCATCCGCATTTAAGCCTGATACCGGGAGGATGGGGTGCAAGACCTTGCCAGCGCATTCACAACTGCTTTTGGCCTGATCCTTTCCCTGGACCCGGCGGTGCTGGCCATTGTGGCGCTATCTTTGCGCGTGAGCCTTTCCGCGCTGCTATTGGCGGCACTGATTGGCCTGCCGCTTGGGGCGCTTTTGGCAGTTGCGCGGTTTCCGGGGCGGGGGGGCGTGATCACGCTGACCAATGCGCTGATGGGGCTACCGCCGGTGGTGGTGGGGCTGCTGATCTATCTACTGCTATCGCGGTCAGGGCCGCTCGGTTCCTTCGGGCTGCTGTTCACGCCAACAGCCATGATCATAGCCCAGGCCGTGCTGATCACGCCCATTCTGGCGGCGCTGACGCGCCAGGTGCTGGAAGGCATGTGGGAAGAATATGCGGAACAGCTTCGGTCCTTTGGTGCGGGGCCGTGGCGCGCGGTGCCGACGCTATTGTGGGATGGGCGCTTTCTGTTGCTGACGGTGCTGCTGGCGGGATTTGGTCGGGCAGCGGCGGAAGTGGGTGCGGTGATGGTGGTGGGTGGCAATATTGAAGGCTTCACCCGCGTGATGACCACCGCAATTGCGCTTGAAACAAGCAAGGGCGATTTGCCGCTGGCGCTGGCGCTTGGGATTGTGCTGATGGCGATTGTGCTTGGCGTGAATGCGCTGGCGCAAGGGGTGCGGGGCATTGCCGCGCGCTGGGCCGGCTGACATGCGCGCCTCTGGTTCCATCCTGCCTTTGTGTGCCGAGGGCCTTTGCTTCAGCGCCGGCGATGTCGAGATTCTGCGGGATGTTTCGCTGACCATTACTGCCGGCGCGCCGACGCTGCTGAGTGGCGCGAATGGTGCGGGGAAAAGCGTGCTGCTGCGGCTGCTGCATGGCTTGCTGAAGCCCTCAGCCGGGCGGGTTTTCTGGGCGATGCCAACCGACCATGCCGCGCGGCGCCAAGCGATGGTGTTTCAGCGCCCGGTGCTGCTACGCCGGTCTGTTCTCGCCAATACGCTTTATCCCATGGCTTTGGCCGGTGTGGCGCGGGAGGAACGTGACGCGCGTGCCGCGGAAGCGCTGGCGTTGGTGGGGCTTGCTGATCGCGCGGATGATCCAGCGCGCAAGCTTTCCGTTGGCCAGCAGCAGCGCTTGGCGTTGGCCCGCGCTGCTGCGCTACAGCCAGAATTGCTGTTTCTGGATGAGCCATCCGCAAGCCTGGACCCCGCCGCGACGCGCGCGGTGGAGGAGATTGTGCTGACGCTTGCGCAGCGCGGCACCAAGATTGTCATGACCACGCATGATCTGGCGCAGGCGCGGCGGCTGGCGGGGGATGTGGTGTTTCTGCATCGCGGCAGTGTGCTGGAACAGGCGCCGGCTGAGGCATTTTTCCAGCAGCCAGCTTCGACCACGGCGCGCGCTTTTCTGCGTGGCGAATTGGTGTGGTGATGAGTTTTGATCCCAGCAAGGAGAATTGACATGATGCATCTGCTTCGTCGTGCCGTATTGCCAATGCTTGTAGCGGCCTTTGCATTGCCTGCCTTCGCGCAGGAACGCAGCATTACCGTTGCTTCCACCACCAGCACGGAACAATCTGGTCTGTTCGGCCATATCCTGCCGATCTTCACCCGCGAAAGCGGCATTGCCGTGCGCGTGGTGGCTTTGGGCACGGGCCAGGCCTTGGATGTTGGCCGGCGAGGCGATGCCGATGTGGTGTTTGTGCATGATCGTGCCGCGGAAGAACGCTTTGTCGCGGAAGGTTTCGGCGGGCCGCGGCGGCATGTGATGTTCAATGATTTCGTGATCACCGGCCCCGCCGCTGATTCCGCGCGCATCGCTGTGCTTGGCGATACAGCGGAAGCGCTGCGCCGCATTGCTGCCGCCCGCGCACCCTTTATCAGCCGTGGTGATCGCAGCGGCACGCATGCGGCGGAGCTTCGCTTATGGCAATTGGCCGGCGTGGACCCCGCCACCGGGCGCGGCCAATGGTATCGGGAAGTGGGGCAAGGCATGGGCCCGGCGCTGAATACCGCCGCCGCGCAGGGTGCCTATATCCTGGCGGATCGCGGCACCTGGCTGAGCTTTCGTAATCGGCAAGATCAGCGGATTTTGATTGAAGGCGATGCGCGGCTGTTCAATCAATATGGCGTCATGCTGGTGAACGCCCAGCGCCATCCTCATGTGAAAGCAGCGGATGGGCAGCGCTTCATTGATTGGCTGCTCTCAGCCGCTGGTCAGGCCGCGATTGCTTCCTATCGCATCAATGGGGAACAGCT
>JBILPX010000057.1:0-12710 GCA_044373565.1 Roseomonas sp. | reverse complement strand
GGAAATCACGAGCCTGAGATTGGCCTCGATCATTTCCTTCTTCGCCTGGGTCATGTCGCGTTCGCCGCGTGACACGGTCGCATAAACCCGCTTGAATTCCGCCACCGGCAGGCCGGTTTCATTGGCGGCTTCGCTGATGCGCGTGCGGATTTGTTCAACCTCGGTGCCGTATTTCGCGACAAAGGGCTTCCAGCCCTTGCCCGGCAGATTACCAACGCGTTCCACCCAGGCAGGGTCCATTTCGCTGCCGCGCCATTGCGTCAGGAATTCATCGCGCTTGACCTTCTGGCTGTCGGCCAGGCGCAGCACCTGGCCTTCCATCGTGGTCATGCGGCGGTTCAGCGTTTTCAGCTGATCAACCAATTCTTCGATGCGGTTATTGTGCAACTGCACCTTTTCAACCAGCGTGATCAGTTCCTGGCGGAGCTTTTCGTAATTCTTCTCGCCGCGCAGCGCCAATTCCTCGCCTGAGGTAAAGGCTTCCATGCGCTTGGAACTCAGCTTCGACAGCTTCGCGTAGATGGCTTCGATCTGCTCGAAATTGGCGAGCACTTCCGGCTTCAGTTTTTCTTCGAGTGCGGAGAGTGAAAGCCCAACCCCTTCCCCTTCTTCACCTTCTTCAAATTCCTCAACTACGGCGGCGGCGGCTGAAGCCGCGGCGTCGGGGCTGCCGGCGGATTGCGTTGCTTCAAGGTCAATAATGTCGCGCAGGAGCATGCGGGGCGGCGTCTGGCGCACTGCTTCATGCCAGCGCAGAATGGCCCTGAAGGTCAGCGGGCTTTCGCATAAGCCGCCGATCATCATGTCGCGCCCGGCTTCGATCCGCTTGGCGATGGCGATTTCGCCTTCGCGGGACAGCAATTCAACACTGCCCATTTCGCGGAGGTACATGCGGACAGGGTCATCAGTGCGCCCGACGCTTTCCTCATCCACATTGCCGCTGGTTTCTTCTTCTTCCTCACCATCCGCGCGCGTCGCGGGCTTGACCAGCGCGCCTTCACCTTCTTCCGCTTCTTCCGCTTCTGATACCGTGATGCCGGCTTCGCTCAGCATTGCCATGGTGTCTTCGATCATTTCCGAAGACACTTGTTCCGAAGGCAGTACGGCGTTGATTTCGTCTACCGTGACATAGCCGCGTTCCTTGCCGCGGGCGATCAGCTTCTTTACCGCCGCTGACTGGATGTCGAGCATCATGCCCTCCACCTGTTCGTCGCGGGCTTCGACCGGTTCCGCCCCTGCCGCCGCTTTCGTCGCCATGCCTTACCACTCCGTTCAATTGCGAAAGGCACCCGACGCCCCGGATGCCCGTGCAAATAGCCTCTACTATTATGGCGTTGCCGCCGCACCTTCGGCCAGATCGGCCGCATCTTCCCCCCGGCGCAAGGCACCAAGGGCTTCGGTCAGGCGGATCAGCCTTTGCTGAGCCGCCGGGTCATTCGTGGCGGCCAGGCTTTCCTGTGCCGCCTTCTGGTCTTCAAGCAAAGCCGCCTCTCCGCGCAGCCTCAGGAAGAAATGCCAGAAGCCTTCCTCTACCTCCCGCGGGAGCGCATCAGGGCGCGCCGCTTGGGGCAGGGCCTCAGCGCCAAGCGCCCAAGCCGCAGCATCAGTCAAACCTTCATTTGCGAGGTGGGATAGCATTGCCTGAGAGTCAAGGCGCGACTCGCCCATGCGCCAGGATAGAATCGAAGTTTGCAGCGCCCGAGCCGGCCCTTCGGGCAGGTCCAGCAGGCCCAAGGCTTCCTCAATCTGCGGTATCAGCCAGGGATGGCGCAGCAAAATGGCGAGCAGGATGCGCGCCTGGGCCGCGCGGATGCTGGGCGGTACCATGGCGGGCCGGGCCACACGCCGCGCGGGGGCGGCTTGGCCAGGCCGGCGGCGGCGCGTGGTGGCAAAGAAACGATCGAGCAGCGCTTGGCGATATTCGCTGGCCAAGGCGCGGTCTGAAATAGTGGAGGCGGCGGCGACCAGGCGGTTGCGCGCGGCGGCGCGTTGTTCCGGGCTGGCGATGGCCTGGCCTTCCAAAAGCAGGCCGTAAAGCGCTTCTGACAAGGGCCGCGCCGCGTCCATCACCGCCTGAAAGGCCGCCTTGCCGCCCTTGGCGATCAGCGTATCCGGGTCTTCCCCCGCCGGCAGGGTGGCCAGCTTCAGGCTGCGTTCGGCGCTGATCAGCGGTAGTGCCGCTTCCGCCACGCGGGCAGCGGCCCGGGCGCCGGCGGCATCGCCATCAAAACACAGCACCGGTTCGGGCGACAGGCGCCATAATTCCTGCAACTGATCTTCCGTGAGCGCGGTGCCAAGCGGCGCCACCGCCCCGGTGAAGCCCGCCTGATGGAGTGCGATCACATCCATATAGCCTTCAACCGCCACCACCGCCGCACCGCGAAAAGCGCCTTCCCGCGCGCGGTCCAGCCCGTAAAGCGCGTGGCGTTTGCGAAATAGCGGCGTTTCCGGGCTGTTGATGTATTTCGGCTGGCCATCGCCCAGAATGCGCCCGCCAAAGGCAATCACGCGCCCGCGCCGGTCCCGGATGGGGAACATGACGCGGTTGAAGAAAAAATCGCGCGGCGCTTCATCGCCTTCGGGCTGCTTCAGCAGGCCGGCTTCGATCAACTGGCTGGGCTCAAACGCATCCTGCTTCAAATCCGCCTGCAAGGCGCCGCGCCCGGACCCCGCCCAGCCGAGGCCGAAGCCCTGGATGGTTTCGTCGGTCAGGCCACGACGGCGGAGGTATTCCAGCGCGGGCCGGCCTTCCGGCAGCCGGAGGCGACGCTGAAACGCCTCCATCGCGGCTTCCATGACCGTGTAGAGATCCCGCGCCTGGCGGGCGCGTTCGGCATCGCGCGGGGCGAGTTTGGGCACATCGAGCCCCGCTTCGCCGGCGAGCCGTTCCACCGCTTCCATGAATTGCGCGCCTTCGGACTGCATGACGAAGGTGACGGCATCCCCATGGGCGCCGCAGCCGAAGCAGTGGAAATGATCATCATAAACGTAGAAAGACGGCGTCTTTTCCCCATGAAAAGGGCAGCAGCCCTTCCAGTTCCGCCCAGATTTCAGCAGCCGCGTCTTCCGCCCGATCAGACCGGGCAGGGGCGTGCGGGCGCGAAGCTCATCAAGGAAACCGGGGGGCAGGGCCATGGCGAGAGGGTAGGATATACCTTTGGGGGGAAAAGTGGACTCGGGCGGGGGGTGTGAGAAAAAGACCCCTATGAATTAGGAAGCGTTTCTCGAATTGGGAGGTTGGCTTTTCCTCAAACTATTTGAGGTCTTTGTTCCAAACGCTTTTCGGCACGAGGGCACTATCGTCGATCCGATGATATTGACACTTAATGTTGGGCTGCCCAAACCTAGACCTTGTCGTCACGTGAGCACTCAGCAAGGAGAAGTCATCCAGTGAAGATGTGCCGCTGAGGCGGTGATGCGGTTCTTTTGGGGGAAAGTCATGAAGTATTTGCGCTTTGTTTTCGCCTTCTGCTTGATCACGCTGCTCGCTGGCTGCGAATCCTCTTCGGTTGTAATGCGGCAAGCGCCACGGGAAGGCTTGCCGGTGAGTGGGCTCAATGTTTTGTTCCGTATCGAACCCCTGGCGGCCTTACAGCGGCCCGGCTTGTTTGCGCCCGCGACTCTCAATAGTACGCCAGCAGTAACCACCGTTCCGCGAGAACAGGCAGAGAGATTAGCCGATGAGATTAAGGAGCGTCTGATTCCGCAATTGCGGACAAAGAGTATCGGCGCGGAATATGCCAGCGTTACAGCTGTTTCTGGTGTCGCGCCGCCTTCGCTCAATCAGCTATTTCCCGGCGGCAGCGACAGGCACGTATTGGTCATTACGCCGGTCAGTGAGCGCGTCCATTGTCCCTATGGCGGCGTGCCTAGCCCGTATATGAGAACGCCCAGTACTTGCAGAACGTTCTTCACTCTCTCCCTCAGCCTAAGGCGACCGGTGGATAATAGGGAGGTCTGGAACCTTCGGCTTGTCCAATCCGAATTTACTGGCCCTAATTTTATTGAATCGAGGAATCACGTTTTGATCGATGATATCGCCAAGTCTGTGTTGGCCGTGGTTAGACCTGGATGAATATTGCATGACTACCGCCCGCCGCTAAATCTACCCTGATCGGTGGCGTTAGCGAGCTTCACCGGCCCGGACGCCACCAGCCAAGGGATTTGCGCGCTGTCACCAGGGCGGCTATCCGAACCGGCATGTTTTTGAAGGAACGCGACCATGACCCCCGCCGAACGCGCCGCCGTGCAGGCGCATCTGCGCAAGCTTTTCAGCAACCCCCGCATTCAGGTGACCGCGCCGGACCGCCCCAAGGGCAGTGTGGAGCTTAAAATCGGCAATGAATTCATCGGTACCGTCCACCGCGATGCGGAAGATGGCGATGTTTCCTATGCCGTGCAGATCGTGGTGCTGGCGGAAGATTTGCAGGATAGTGACTGAAGCGCCTGGGGGCGCGAGCGATGGTTAGCCCCCCAGCCGCGCCTTCACCATCGGCCCGGCCTTGGCCATATCCAAAGCCGCAGCGTGGCGGGATTTCAGCACCGCCATCACCTTGCCCATATCCTTGATGGAAGCCGCACCCGCTTCCGCTACCGCGGCATCAACAGCAGCCGCCATGGCAGCATCATCCATTTGCTGCGGCAGGAAGCCTTCAATCACGGCGATTTCGACTTCTTCCTTGGCCGCCAATTCAGGGCGATTGCCCTGGCGGTACAATTCCACACTCTCCCGCCGGGATTTCGCCATGCCGCGCAGCATGGCAATCACCTGGTCATCCGGCACGCCCGGGTCCTGCGGCGTCTTGCGCGCGGCGATATCCGTGTCCTTCAGCTTGGCCATGATCATGCGGATGGTGGAGGTTGTGGCCGCATCCTTGGCCAGCATCGCGGTCTTCAAGGCGTCGGTGAAACGGGCGCGGAGTTCCATGGGTGTTCCTTCAATCTAGCGCGCGCTTATAGCAAAAAGTGACGCTCGGGCCAGGGTGTAGGGTTTCAGGCGGCCCTGATCGCCTCAATCAATTTCGGCTCACGCGCCAGCAGCTTCATCAGCAGCAAAGTCGGGCGGCTTGGCTGCGCCTCGCCATGTTCGTATTTGTAGAAGCTATTGGGCGATCCCGTCAGCAAAAGGCTCGCATCCTTTTGCGTGAGGCCCGCAGCCTTGCGCACCCGCTTCGCCAGGCGCTGCACAGAAGCGGCATATTCCATCTTCATCTCGGCAAGCGCCTTATCGAGTGGCGCGGCATCCGCACCCAGCAAAACGCCATCACCATCATCTTCGGGAAACCAGCCCGTGACCTGCACCACGCGGGTCAGGTCCATATAGGCCACAACCTCTCGCCGCTTACGTCGACGCAGCGTGGCGCCAGTTTCGGGGTGGATCATGGTCTCGGGCGCGGGCATCCTATTTCTCCTTGAAAGACAAAAGCATGAATTCAGTCACAACCGCATCGGTGAATTTCAGATAGAGCAGCAAGCCATCATGCGGCACGCGATAGACATCCTACCACTGGCGATGATCGCCCAGGCTGGTGGTGGATTTCACGAAATGCGCCCCCTGCATACTTGCCACCACAGCCGCCACATCATCCATGCCATAGCCAAGCGCGACGGCCGAACGCGCGGCTGACATGGTGATCGCGCGCGCCCGTGCAAAAGCCACCTTGAAGGCCGCAAGATCATGGCTTCGCTTTCGCTTATCCATGTGGTTTTGTACCACCTTTAAGGTGGTTATGGCAAGCTCTTTTCCCCGCCCTTCGCGCCATAGAAAACCACCCAGGTCGCGAAATCGAGCGAGAAATCCTCAAACCGATGCGCCTCCCCCGCGCGCACAAAAAGCGCGTCATGCGGGGCGAAGGGCACGCGTTCCGCGCCGCGCCGTAACCAGCCGGTGCCGGAAGCGATGATGTAAAGCTCATCCTGGTCATGCGGGGTCTGGGTATCCTCGCCCTTCGGCGCGAACCAGCGCAGTTGCATGGAACCATGCGCCAGCAGCAGCGCGGATAGTCGGCCTGGGGCATTCGGGGCAGCGGCGGCCTCGGCTGCCGTGATAAGGGTGCGGGGCGGGGCTTCAGACATTCTGGTTCACCTCAATCATATTGGCGGAGGGGTCGAGCAGGTAGATCTGATGCATCCCCGCCATGGCATAAACACCGGCATCCGATACCAGCACGCCCGTCGCTTCCAGCCTTGCCTTCACCGCCCGCACATCCGGCACGCAAAAGGCCGGGTGACCGCCGATGGAAGGGTTATGCGCGAAGCGATTGCGGTACGCGAAGCCCGCATCCGGGCGGATGATATGCAACCCGCTATTGTCATCCTCCTTGGTCAGCACGGCCAACTCAGCGGGGTCTATGCTGAAATCCCCGCGCTGCGCCGCCGCGCGCCAGCGCCCTTCCTTGAGGCCGATGACGCCAGTGTAAAACGCCACTGTTTCGCGCACATGATGCGCTTGCAGATTGACGTGATGGATATGCCAAGCCGGGGGCGCTGACGGCGCAGCGCCATCCGCTTGCAGTAGCACCAAAAGATTAAGCGCCGGGTCCAGCGTATAGATCGCCGGCTGAGCAAACTCTCCCGGCAAGGCGGGCGCATAGGGAAGCCCGGCCTGATCCAGCTTCGCCTCCACGTCTGCCAAGGACGCAACTTCAAGCGCGACATACCGCGCACCAATTGGGCCGAGCAAAGCAGCACCAGACCGCGCCAGCGCTACACCAGGCCGATGCAAGCGCAAGCCCCGCCCGGCTTCGCCAATCAAGCGGCTTTGCCCATCGGGCGCCCGCGCCGCGCCGAGCCCAATCAGCGCGCCAAAGAAATGCGCCGCCGCATCCAGATCATGCGCAATCAGGGAGACGTGATGGATGGACCAGGTCATGACGAGCGCCTTCCGGAGTTACCGCCGCCCAAGCATGGCGCCGCGCGGCTTAACCCTGCAAGCCTTGCCGCCCCTTCACCCAATCTTGAACCGCGTCAGATATTCCGGCGGTGTCGCCACGCTGCCGCGCGCATCGGGAATGGGCGGCAGGGTGCGGGTTTCCAGCGGCAGCACGCCGGCCCAGACATCCTGCATCAAATCCTCATCCGGATCGCCGGGCGGGCCGCGGCGGATTTTCGCCGATGCCTCATTGATTTCAATCGCCAGCACGGTTGTCGCCTTGGCTTCATAGGCTGTCATGGGGCGCAGCCTGTCCCAGCGGCCCGGGAACATGCCTTCCACAAAATTCTTCAGCCGCGCTTCCTTCTCGGCCGGGTCGGCAATCAGCCGCGCGCGGCCCAGCAGCATGACCGAACGATAATTGACCGAATGATTATACGCAGACCGCGCCAGCACCAGCCCATCCATCAGCGTGACCGTGACGCAGACATCGGCCTCAATACAGGTTTCAATCATGCGGCTGGCGGCAGACCCATGCCAATACACATGATCGCCCTCGCGCCATTGCAGCGTGGGTGTCACGAAGGGCGCGCCATTCAGCACATAGGCAATATGCGCCAGCGGCTGCGCATCCAGAATGGCGTCAATGCTCGCACGGTCATAAGCGCCGCGTTCATGCATGCGCTTGACGCGGGTGCGTTCGCTCGGGGCATCGCTTTTGCGGGGCATTTTGTGATCTCCATTGCTTCTGCGCCGCCAAGGCTGCAAGAAATGTGGCTTGCAGAAAAGGTCCGGTTTCCGAAACATGAGCAGACCACTTCGCAAGGCCCCAGGCGCCGAGGCCGCCATGCTCGCCCTCGCACTGGATCGGGGCGCCAAGAAGCCGCTGCAAGCGCAATTGGCCGAGGCGCTGCGGCGCTTGATCCTGGATGGGCGGATTGCGCCCGGCGCCAGGCTGCCATCTTCCCGCGCCCTGGCCGAAGAACACGGCATTGCCCGCGCCACCGCCGTGCTGGCCTTCGAGCAATTGGCCGCGGAAGGCTATGTGATCGCGCGGCGCGGTTCCGGGCTTTATGTCTCCGCCGAGGTGCCGGAGCGCAGCTTGCAGGTCGCATCGCAAGTCACACGCCCCGCAGCCCCCGAAGCGCCGCACGCCACACCTTCTGCCCCCAAGCCCTGGCGCCCTTTTCAGATTGAAGCGAGTGACCCCGCGCTTTTCCCGCGCCAGACGCTCGGGCGCCTGTTGCAGCGGCATTGGCGCCTGAACGCCGCCGGCTTGCTCGCGCCGCAGGATGCTTTCGGGCTTTTCGCGCTCCGCGCCGCTTTGGCCGCGCATTTGCGCGACTGGCGCGGCATTGCGGCGGACCCCGAGCAAATCCTCATCACCAGCGGCTTTTTCGATGGGTTGGAGATCATCACCGCCACCGCCTTCCAACCGGGCGATGCGGTGTTGATCGAAGAACCGGGCTTCCCGCCGCTTCGCCATGCGCTCAGCCGCTTTGGCCTGCGGCCCGCCCCGGGGCTCGCGGATCAGGCAGGGCTTGACCCCGCCGCACTGCAAAGCGCTGGGGGTTTGCGCGGCGTGGTGATGGCGCCATCGCGGCATTACCCCTTGGGCGGCACGCTGTCGCTCAACCGGCGCCTAGCCTTTCTGGCATGGGCGCGGCGCAGCTCAGGCTTTCTGGTGGAAGATGATTATGATGGCGAATACCGCTACGCCGGCGCACCGCTGCCGGCGCTGATGAGCCTTGATCGCCATGAGAGGGTGATTTACCTTGGCAGTTTCTCCAAGGTGCTCAGCAGATCCATGCGGCTTGGCTATGTGATCCTGCCGGCGGCGCTGGTGGGGCCGGCGCGGGCGCATCTGGCGCGGCGCGGGCTGGCGGCTTCAATTCTGCCGCAGGCGGCTTTGGCGGAATTCATCGCAAATGGCGATTTCGCCGCGCATATCCGCCGTACTAGGCGGATTTATGGGCGCAGGCTGGCCGCGCTGCTGGAAGCCATGGCGCCGCTTTCGCCCTTTCTGGTGCCGGAACCGACCGATGCCGGGCTGCATCTGATGGCGGGGCTCGGCCCGCGCCTGGCCGGGCGCTGCACCGACCAAGCCATCGCCGCCGCTGCCGCCGCCGCGGGGGTGACGGTAGCGCCGCTTTCGCCGCTCTATGCCGGGCCGGCGCTGCGCCAGGGGCTGATGCTGGGCTTCGCCGGCTTTGCGGAGACCGAAACACAGGCCGCCATGCAGCACCTGCGGCGGCTGCTGGCGCAGGTTTAATGCGCGTCCATTTCACATCTGCGCACCGGACACGTCCTCAATTCTTGTTTGGTCGCAATTCCCGAGCGGCCAAGTGAGTCCAGTTGGCTCAGACAGGTTCCTAATAGGGCACCTTATCCGGCTTGGCCTGCCAAAGCTGAAAGGCACTCAACGCTTCCTCAGCCAAAACGCGGCGGGCTGGCAGGCGGCGCGCTTCCTGCGGGGCCGCCACTTCGGCGTAGATTGCCGCATCATCAAAGCCGATCGCCGCCGCATCCATTCGGTCATTGCCATAGATCACCAGGCCAATGCGGGACCACCAGATGGCGCCCAGGCACATGGGGCAGGGCTCGCAGGAAGAAACAATCACCGCGCCGGTCAGGTCATGCGTGCCAAGCGCGGCGCAGGCGGCGCGAATCGCCATAATTTCGGCATGCGCTGTGGGGTCGGCATTGGGAACCACCCGATTCATACCCTCCCCAATGATTTCCCCGTCCTTCACCACCACGGCGCCAAAGGGGCCGCCGCCGGTCTCCACCCCCTGGCAGGAAAGGGCGATGGCGCGGCGCATGAAGCTTTCATACATGGAGTGTCGCCTCCGGTGCGGTTTGCGTTAGTGCCAGATCGGTGGAGCTGCCACCCACATCAACACCAACCGGGATCACTTACCCTTTTTGCCCTTGCTGGCGGCAGCCTTGCGCGGAAAGCGCTTGCGGAAATCCGCAGCCATATCCTCCAAGGTCACAAAGCGCACGCCGGGATGCTTCAGCATATGGCCAATCAGGCGTTCCAGCATCAGCAAGACTTGCGGCCGCCCGGATACGTCTGGGTGGATCGTCATGGGCACCACCGCGTAATCATATTCGCGGTAGATGAAATCGAAATGATCGCGCCAGATCTGTTCAAGCTGATGGGGCGAAACATAGCCATGGCTGTTCGGGAACTTCTTCACGAACATCATGGGCGGCAGATCATCCAGATACCAGGAAGCGGGAATTTCAACCAAATCAGTCTCACGCCCACGCGTGAAGGGTTTCATCCAGGTGGCTGCCGGCTTGCTGTAATCAATCGGCGTCCAGTTATCGCCCGTGCGCACATAGTAGGGCTCGGCATCCTGATGCATCAGCGAATGATCATACGCAATGCCGCGCTCAATCAGGATTTCAATGGAAGTGGCGGAGACTTCCCACCAGGGTGCCACATAGCCAACCGGGCGACGGCCCCAGAATTTCTCGATCAGGCCGATGCATTTATCGAAAATCGCTTCTTCCTGGGTGCGAGACAGCGCCAGGGGATTTTCATGGCTGTAGCCATGCAGGCCAATCTCATGCCCTGCCTTGGCCACCATCTCAGTCTCCTTGGGGAAGGATTCAATGGTGTGGCCGGGGATGAACCAGGATTGTTTCATGCTGAAGCGGTCGAACAGCTTCAAAAGGCGCGGCATGCCGACCTCGGCCGCGAAGACACCGCGGCTGATATCGCTTGGGCTATCCTCACCCATATAGCTGCCAAGCCAGCCGGCCACGGCATCACAATGCACACTGAATGCGCAGAGAATTTCCTTTGCCATTTTTCTCTCCCGACTAGGAACTAGAGCATAGGCAATGCAGCACCCTCAGCCCGGTACATCGCAAAGATAGCGCCGCAGATGATAGGGTTGGGCGGCGAAGGCAGGACAGAAGGAAGCCACCACAGGCTCTAGCTTCTCGTAAAGGTCGCGGAACTCAGCGTTCAGCGCCTCAAGCCTTTCCCGCGCTTCCTCTGCCTCATTGGCCAGGCGATTGAGATCAATGGTCAGGATACGCCCATCACGCACCACAAAGCGGCCACCAATCATCACATGCCTGACGCCAGTGCCATCTTCCGTATGCACCAATTGATTGACGGTCCAATGATGCGGAATCCAATTCACCGAAGCACGATCCAAGAATACGATATCGGCCTTCATGCCCGGCGCGATGGCGCCAATATCCTTGAAGCCGAGTGCGCGCGCTGAACCGCGCGTGGCGGCATCATAAACCTCCTCAACGCTTGCCCATCGGCGTGGGTCCGGAGTCTGCACTTTTGACAGCATGGACGCATAGCGCATCGCCTCATACATGTTCTGATTGTCTGAGCAATTCGCCCCATCCGTGCCAATGCCGACATTCACGCCCATGTCACGCGCTTCGCGAAAACGGAACATGCCATTGCCAAGCCGCATATTGCTGCCGGCATTATGGGCAAGAGACCCGCCCTTATCGCGCATGATTTTCAGATCATCATCATCCAGCCAAATCGCGTGCGCAGCAGTGAAATCCGGAGTGATCAGCCCAAGATCATTCATGTGCTGCACAAGCGTCTTGCCATAACGCCGGATTCCGGTCAGGGCCTGCACCTTGCTTTCACCGACATGGCTATGGATGCCAACAGCATATTTGCTTGCTAAATCGCGGCAGCCACACAGGAAGGCGTCAGAACAATGATGCGGGATGGTGGGGGCGACCGCTGTGCGGATATCCTTGCCATTCCAGCGCCAGGCACTGATGGCTTCATCCATCGCATCAAGCGTTCTTTCCCATGCGGGAAGGCGCAGCTTGTCCACGCGCCCGCGCAATGCCTCAGGCAGGGTATCATAGAGCCCGGGGATCGCCTCATAAACCGTTTTATCCGCCACCATGGGCGCGATGACTGCGCGCATGCCAATTTCGGCATAGGCTTCCGCCACGGCATCCAGACCATCCTTGCTGGGGATGGGAAATTCCGCATAAAGATCATACGCCGCAGTGCAGCCCTTCAGCACCATTTCGGCAGCGATGATCTGCGCCGACAGTTTCTTGTCCTGAAGCGAACGATTGCCGCCGATCCAGGGGGAGGCAGCCAGCAGTAATTCAAGCGTCCATTTATCACCTTGGCCGCGCGCCAAGCCGCCATGGCCATGGGTATGGGCGTTGATCAGGCCTGGGTGAATAATATGCCCCGTGGCGTCGATCACCTTTGCATCCGGTGGCGCCGCTATCCCAAGGCCAACAGCCTTGATGACGCCATCCTGGATCAGCACATCGGTCGCCTCCGCGCGCCGTTGTCCGGGATCAGCCAGCATGGCATTGCGGATGATGATGAAGCCAGGTTCGATTTCAGCCATTGGACGCTCCGTTCAACTTGTCGCCGTGGTGGTACCCTCGACGCTGCTAGACCATGGAAATAACAATCGCTCCGTCAGCGCCACCGCTTGGAATAGTACAATACCCATGAGGGCCAGCATAACCACAGCCCCAAACGCCAGAGGTGTGCGAAAGAACGCCATGGAGGTCTGGATCAGATAGCCGAGCCCGGCATCCGCACCAACGAATTCTGCGACCACCGCGCCCACAACGGAAAGCGCGGCCGCAACCTTGAGGCCACCAAAAACGAAAGGTACGGCGAAAGGAAGCCTGATCCGCAGCAATTCCTGAAACCGACCAGCACGACATGCGCGCCCCAATTCAATGAGTTCGGGCGGCACCGCCAGAAGCCCGGCAACGCTGCTGACAACCAGCGGAAAAAAGGCACCCAGAAAAGTCACGATGATCCGCGGCATTTCATTCGCGCCAAGTGCAACAATCAGGA
>JBILPX010000084.1:0-10479 GCA_044373565.1 Roseomonas sp. | reverse complement strand
GGGTGAATCTTCCGCCCATCCGCGCGAATGGAGCCAGGGCCAAAGGCGTCATCATCCGTTGGAATCGCCTTCATGCGCGCAACCGCCGCCGCACCATCGGCCTTGGCGGCGCCAACCCCCATATCCGCCACGGCCTTCAAGTAATGCAGCGCGCCGGCATAGGTGCCGGCATGGGTGCTGGCAAAGCCCGCATTGCCGATAGCGGGTCTGATACGCTGCGTGAGTGCGCGGGTGCGATCATTCAAATCCCAATAAAAGCTTTCCGTCACGATCAAGCCTTGCGCCGTACTCAAGGATAGCGAGTGCACTTCCGTGATGAACAGCAGCAATGATGCAAGGCGCACGCCCCGCCGATTAAGCCCGAATTCAGCCGCCTGTTTCACGCAATTGATCGTATCCGTCCCCGCATTGGCAAGGCCGATCACATTGGCGCGGCTGGCCTGCGCCTGCACCAGGAAGGATGAGAAATCTGAGGTTCCAGGGAAGGGTGTGCGCACCGAACCCAGCACGCGCCCGCCGGCAGCACGCACAAAGCCCGCCGTGTCACGTTCCAGCGCATGGCCGAAGGCGTAATCGGCGGTGATGAAGAACCACGCATCGCCGCCAGCGCGCACCGTGGCGCCCCCCACCGAATTCGCCAGCATCCAGGTGTCATAGGTCCAATGCACCATATTGGGTGAGCAGCGCGCGCCGGTCAGATCCGATGTCGCCGCCGAACTATTAATATGCACCTTGTTCTTTTCGCGGCAGATGTCATTGGCCGCGAGTGCGACCGAGGATGTGGCGACATCCACCAGGCAATCCACGCCATCACGATCAAACCATTGTCGCGCGATATTCACGCCGATATCGGGACGATTCTGGTGGTCCGCAAAGACGATTTCCACATTGAAGCCACGCTGGCCAAAATCCTGCACCGCTTGCCGCGCAGCGGCAATGGAGGTGCTGCCGGTGACATCGCGATACATGCCGGACATGTCCACGGGCAATCCAAGCTTGATGGTATTGGCCGCCTGCGCCTTGGCGCTACGCCAGGGCAGCCCCCCCAAAGGCAGGGCCGCGCCAGCCTTCAGAATATTTCTTCTGTTCAAGGTCATTGTCTTCTCCCTAAAGGGCGATCTGATGTCGCCGCGGGGGAAGCTTGGACTGGAAGAGAAGCGAGAGTCCAGAAGAGTTTCCGAGCGATTCGGGCCAAGCGGACTTGGTTCAGTTGCGACTGTCCAAAGGCACGGCTTGGCTTCAGTAACCGGCAAGTCTGGTGAATGGCCAAGCGCTGACGCTCAAGTCTTTAGATTAATTTTTCGATCCTTTGTGTCTTCGTCGAGTAGCTTGCGGATCTTGGTGCCGAGCCAATCCAATACGTCTTGGAAGACAAAGCCCATGAAGAAGGCAATAACGCCAAGGTTGAAGCTAAAATCGCCAATCTTGATTTGGTGGATCGCTACAGAATCAGGGGCGCTTCCCCAAACCAGCCCGATCAAGGCGCCCAAGGTGGTTGGCATGATGATCAAGGCCAGGGTACTCAGAAATCCGTCACGTAAGGTTTCCGTATTGCGTGCCCTGTAGCGACCAAGCAGCAGCGAGATGGATGCCCCAAGCATCGCTAAGATAGCGGGCAAAAGATGCTGGCTGATTAGGTGCAAGACCGGGATCGCTCTCAATTCTGATCTTTGCCAGTGAGCGAGATATTGCTGCCTTTGGTTTTCCCGTTGAGCCGTGGGGGCTTTCTGACTTTGGTTTTCCTGTTGGTCCGTGGGGTCTTGCTGATTAACCTGGTTAGGCGAAGAAGGGAGCTCGCACTTGGTAAAGCCAGTTCTCGGATTAATTGGATCCAAATTTTTTTCGTTCATATTTGAGAAAAGACGTAGTAATATGTCACCTAAAATAAAGCCAGTGTCGGCTATGTCGCAGTTCCAACCACGGAGGCGTGCAAAAACAAGTTGTTCGCGAAGTCGCTGTTCCTTCAAAGCGCCACATAATCTCAGCGCGTCGAGCGTCAACGGTCGCCAGTAATGATGTTGCTTTTCGATTTTTTCGGCTTTCTCCGGCTCACAAAAAACAGGCACCTGGCTTTTAGCTTGCTCGCCACTCGCTTTCTGACAATCGGCCGCAGGCTTATCCACCTCACAATTCATGCGATCGAAATGCGTACCCGTTTCCAACAAGGCAAGACTGGCAAAAATCGGCTGTGTCTGCACCTGAATGGCGCGTGCATCCACAACAAGTTTCCGCCCCTCATCCGCTTTCCAAAGGCCCATGACCGCAAGCAGCAAAGCGGCGAGCATCAATATCAACAGCATGTAATCCGACAGGCCGTGGCGTGCGCGCGATGTTTCTATGGTGCGCGGCGTCGCTGGATAGGCCAGCCGGGCGAGTTCATCCACAAGGCACACCAATTCTCGGAACTTTTCTTTGCTCTCAGCCACTTGTGCCGCCGAAAGCTGTAAGGGTTCGATCGAGATATTGAGATCAGAACCATTCCCCGCCGTTGCCTGTGGCTGATCTCCTGTTGCGCCTTTAGGCTGCCCCCCGGTCCCATTATCCTGGGTGAAGCGCCGCGTCGGGCGTTTTGCCAAGTGATCCAGCAGCAGGAGCCCGTCCTTTTGAAGTTCAGCAATATGCCGGAGCAATAGGGTGGATGGGGTGCGGTTATAGGCCGGGTCAATGGGGTAATTGGATGGGTAAATTGCGGAACCGGACATGGCTTAATCCCTGTGGTGGAAGCGACTCCTGATTGATAGTTAAGCCGATCCAATCCACCTAGGCAATAGTTGGGTGTTAGCCGGAATTCCTGCCTCAAGGCCCGGTTTCTCAAGCCCTATTCCACCGGCCGCTTCCCGCCCCCCATCGGCGTTTCCCTGATGAACAAGGGCAGCGCGTGACCCGGCAACCGCCCGCGCAGCGCGGCCATCAGCGCCCGACCATCTTCCTCCGACACCTGAAACCGGGCCGTGCCAGGTGCTGGGTCCAGGCTATGCAAGTAATAGGGTTTGATCCGGTTGCGGATCATCGCGCGCAGCAGCGCTTCCAAAGCGGGCGCCGCATCATTCACCCCGCGCAGCAAGACCGTTTGCCCCAGCAAAGGCACCCCAGCCTCTGCCAGCCGCGCCAGCGCCCCCGCGGCATCGGGCGTGAATTCGCGCGCATGATTGGCATGCACGGCGATGAAAACCGGCTTGGCCTGCCGCATGGCGGCAACCAGCGCACCGGTCACCCGCGCGGGATCAGCCACCGGCACCCGCGTGTGGATGCGCAGTGTTTCAATATGCGCCATCCCGGCCAGCCGCCCAAGTATTTCGCCGAGCCGCCGGGCAGAAAGCATCAGCGGATCGCCCCCGGTCAGGATCACTTCGCGGATCGCGGCATTGCGCTCAAACCATAGAAGCGCGCTTTCCAACTCCGCTTCCGTCAGCACGCCGCCATCGGGGCCCACCTTTTCGCGGCGAAAACAAAACCGGCAATAGACCGGGCAGGCGAGCAAAGGTTTCAGCAGCGCGCGGTCCGGGTAGCGATGCACCACGCCTTTCACCGGCGTGAAGGGCGCATCGGCGGTCGGGTCTTCCAGCTCATGAGGGGCAGAGATCAGCTCCGCCGCATCGGGGATATATTGCAGCCCGATCGGATCGGCGGGATCACCTGGGGTGATGAGCGCTGCCATGGCCGGGGTTATGGCGGTGGCGTAGCGCGCCGCCACTTCTTCCAGCGTCGGCAGCGCGGCTTCGGCCACCAGGCCCGCACGCACAAGATCTTGCGGGCTGCGCAGCGTGCGGCTCTGGTCCTGGGCGATGGGCTGGGGCATGGTCTCGGTGGCCTAGAGCATTTTCAAGCCAAGTGGAATCACTTGGCGGCTCGGAAAATGCGATCAAACAAAGTAACCACCCCTGAAAGCGCAGCAATGCCCCTGCCCCCCTGGCACCCGGAAGCCTTTGCCGCGCGACTGCCCTTTTTGGAACGCCGTGCGCGGCTTACCGCCGAAACCCGCGCCTTTCTCACCGCCCGCAGCTACCGCGAGGTAGAAACCCCCGCTTTGGTGCCCGCCCCGGGGGCCGAGGTGCATTTACGCGCCTTCGCCACAAGGTATGAGGCGCATTTGGGCCAGGGTTCATCGCGCGATCTATGGCTCCGCACCTCTCCTGAATTGGCACTTAAGCGCCTATTGGTGGCGGGCGCCGGGCCGGTGTTTGAATTGGCGCGGGTTTGGCGCAATGGCGAAACCTCGCCCCGCCACGCGCCGGAATTCACCATGCTGGAATGGTATCGTCCGGGCCTCGGTTTTGAGGGGTTGATGGCCGAGACCGAGGAGTATATCCGCGCCGTCGCGCCGCGCATCGTGGCGCATGGCGCGGTGACCACCGATCTCAGCCTGACGTTCGAGCGCATCACCATGGCGGAGGCTTTTGACCGCTGGTGCAATGGGCTGGATATTCTGGCCACCGAGGGCGATGCGGCGCGGCTGCACGCGGCGGCCCAGGCAGCCGACTTCACTACCCGCGCGGATGAGGGGTGGGAGGATTTGTTCTTCCGCCTGCTGCTCGAACATATCGAACCGAATCTCGGGCGCGGGCGCGCAACCTTCCTGACCCATTGGCCCGCGCCGCAAGCAGCCCTCGCGCGGCGTGACCCGGCGGACCCACGCGCGGCACTCCGCTTTGAACTTTTCGTGGCCGGCCTGGAATTAGCCAATGCCTTTGATGAGCTGACCGATCCTGCCGAACAACGCGCACGCTTCATTGCCGATACCGCAGAACGCCGCCGCATCAGCGGTGAGCACGGCTGGGAGGTTGATGAGGATTTCCTGGCCGCACTGGAACATGGCATGCCGGCCACCAGCGGCATCGCGCTTGGCTTTGATCGGCTGGCGATGTTGGTGGCCGGCGCGCGAGAGATTGCCGATGTGATGTGGCTATAGCCGGCCTATCCGGCGCGGCGCAGCGTTGCGAGCATCGCGGCGCTATCTTCACGCGGCAGTGCGTAAAACACAAAAACATAAGGGTCTGAGGCCTCAAACACGGACGGATCGGGTGAGGCGCGCTGCATCGTCGCGCGGTCCAGATCAGCGATCGGGTGCCAGGCACCCTTCAATTCAAAGAAAACATCATAGCCAAGCGCATCAAGATAGGCCGGCACAGCATAGGTGCTGCCTTGGCAGTGGCGTTCTTCCACTTCCAGGGTCAGCACGGGGCGGCAGCGCAACAAGGTCTCCCGTGCGCCCCGCAGGATTTCATATTCGGCGCCCTCGGCGTCCAGCTTGATGGCGGTTACATCAGCAAGGGCAAAATCATCCAACCGGCGGAGCGGCACGGTGAAGCGTTCCACCGCAACCCGGGCCGAGACATGTGCCGCGTAATCCTTGGCGGTGCTGGCCCATTGTTCCTGCGCCACCCCATCCAGCACCGGCATGGCCAGGGTAATGCTGCCCTCATGATCGCCGAGCGCCAAATGGTGGCAGGCAATGTTGACGGGTTCCTCGCCAAAGGCTGCGCGCAGCGCGGCCTTCAGCCGGGCAAAGGCGGTCGGCAGGGGCTCAAAGGCCAGCACGCGGCTGCCTGGCAGCCGAGCCAGCGGGATGGTCAGCAGCCCATCATGCGCGCCGATATCCACCAAGGTGCCGGGGCGGTGCAGCAAGCGATGGAAATTTTCCTCATCCATGATGAATTTTTCCCCTTTGGGCTGTTGCTTGGCCTATGATAATAAAAGATACGTCTGAAAGAACGGTGGGAGATAGAGAACAGGTGCCGATGATTCTTAGTCAGTTCATTTATACCTCTCGCCCCTTCGGTTTCAGTGGACCAATGCTGGATGACATCCTTACCTCGGCGCGCTGGCTGAATACGCGAGACGGCATCACTGGTGCCTTGATCTGACGGGCCGATATGTACATGCAAATGCTGGAAGGCCCTCGCACTTTAGTGAACAACACCTTCGCGCGCATCCTGGCCGATGACCGCCATGTGGAGGTGACCCTGCTCTATGTGGGCGATACGCTGGAGCGGATGTTCCCCGATTGGTCCATGCGCGATGACCCGCCGCAAAGCTGGATGTGGAACAGGGCCGAGGTACGCGAAGGAGCCATGCAGGAAGCCAGCGCCGCAGCAGCATTTTCTATCTTCCAGCACCTGTCGCGCCTGCCACCGGAACGGCGCGCCATTTAGGCTTAATCCGCCGTCCAGCCGCCATCCACCAGCAGGGCAGAACCCGTCATCAGCGCGCCGGCATCGCTCGCCAGCAGCAGGATGGCGCCCATAAGATCTTCCACCTGACCCACGCGGCCCAGCTTGATCTTGGCTTCCACCTGTTCCCGAAAGCCAGGCGCGGCCAGGAATGGTTTGGTCAGCGGCGTTTCGATGAAGGTGGGGCAGAGCGTATTCACGCGAATGCCATGGGGCGCCAATTCCACCGCCATGGCTTTGGTGAGCCCCTCAATCGCCCATTTGGAAGCGCAATAAATCGTCCGATTGGGCGCGCCGACATGCCCCATCTGGGATGAGACATTGATAATGGAACCGGGGCGCTTGGCCGCCAGCAGGCGCTTCACCACCTGCTGCGCCATGAAAAACGCGGCGCGGACATTAAGCCCCATGACCACATCGAAATCATCCAAAGTCACATCGGTGAAGGGCTTTGGGCGATTAGTGCCGGCGTTGTTCACCAGAATATCGAAGGGCTCGGCCTGCATGATCGCGGCCTCAGTCGCTGCCAGGTCGAGCGCATCCAAGGCAAGCGCTTCTGCCGCGCCGCCCTTGGCGCGGATCGCCGCCGCCGCCGCTTCAACCTCATTGGCGCTGCGGGCCAGTAGGGTCACATGCGCGCCGTGATCGGCAAGCGCGGCAGCGGCGGCGAGGCCAATGCCGCGGCCAGCGCCGCTTACCAAGGCGCGACGGCCATCAAGGCGAAAGCTTGGGGTACGGGGTAAATCCATGGTGGCCATTCCTGAAGCGTCGTTCCTGCTGGTATCACAAGCCAAGCGCTGCGCGCCAATCCGCCCAGCGCACCAACCGCACACCCTGCCGCCGCGCGGCGCGAATCTCAGCCGCAGTTGGAAAGCCACAATAGGGCAAGGGCGGCGCTGGCTTGCCTTCTGCCCTGCCCTCTGCCAGCGCGCGCAAGACATCCCCGAGCATTGGCAAAGCTGCGTCATGCAGCAGCCGAGTGGCGGTGGAAGCGGAAACGCCAGGTGGCAACGCATGGGCGCGCTGTGCCAGCACGTCGCCGGCATCAATGCGCGCGGCGATGCGATGGATGCTGATACCAGTCGCCCCCGGCCCTTCCTGCAAGGCCCAAAAGGCCGGGATCGGGCCGCGATGGCGTGGCAGCAGCGAGGGATGGATATTCACCCCACCAAGCGGCGCCAAAACGAGCGTCTCAAGCGTGAAAATCTGATCGAAATGAAAGGAGACAACAACATCAGGCCGCGCCGCCGCCAAGGCCGCGTGACAGGCAGCGCCATTCACATCCGCAACCTCAAGCAACGCAATGCCATGCGCGCGCGCGATGCCCGCAAGGCCATGTTGCCCGCGCAAACGCGTAACTAGGGAAGGCAGTGCGAAATTGACGAAAAGATAGGGCAGGAAGCGCGGGCCGGAGCGGCAGAGATGCCGCCAGAATTGCCCAAAAGCGCCACCCGCCGCAGCGCGATAGGGTGTTGATCGCCCAATCAGCACAAGCTCCGCCGCATGGGCCTCGGCAAAGGCCCGCACAGCAGCGCTGCTGGCCAGGCTTTCCAGCGTGAATAGAGCAATGCGCAGCGGCGCCTTATTCACCCCAAGCGCCGCCCTGCCTCAATCCGCCGCGGTCGCATAAGGGATATTGCGCCCACCATAGCGCCTCAGGCGGATATTTGCCTGTTCCGCATGGCCCGCGAAACCTTCCAACATGCAAAGGCGTGAACAATACTCACCGATCAACACCGAAGCCTCATCGGTTAGCACGCGCTGATAGGTGCAGGTCTTCATGAATTTCCCGACCCAAAGCCCGCCCGTATAGCGCGCGGATTTTTTGGTGGGCAGCGTGTGGTTGGTGCCGATCACCTTGTCACCATAGGAAACATTGGTGCGTGGGCCCAGGAACAGCGCGCCGTAATTTGTCATGTGTTGCAGGAAATAATCCGGATCGCGCGTCATTACCTGCACATGTTCGGATGCGATGCGATCAGCTTCTGCCACCATCTCATCTTCACTGTCGCAGATGATCACTTCCCCATAATCTTCCCAAGCTTTGCGGGCGATGGCGGCGGTGGGCAGGATGGTGAGCAGGCGTTCAACCTCGGCCATTGTCTCGCGCGCCAGTTTTTCCGAAGTGGTGAGCAAGACAGCCGGCGAATTCGGTCCGTGCTCCGCCTGGCCCAACAGATCGGTCGCGCAAATCTCACCATCCACGGTCTCATCAGCGATGATCAGGGTTTCCGTGGGACCTGCGAAAAGATCAATGCCGACGCGGCCATAAAGCTGGCGTTTGGCTTCCGCGACAAAGGCATTGCCAGGGCCAACCAGCATATCAATCGGCGCGATGCTCTCAGTGCCCAAAGCCATGGCGCCCACCGCTTGAATGCCGCCCAGGCAATAAATCTCATCCGCGCCGGCCAGATGCTGCGCCGCCACAATGGCAGGCGCAGGCCGGCCTTCAAATGGCGGCGCGCAGGTGATGATACGCTTGCAGCCCGCGACCTTGGCCGTGACTACCGACATATGGGCCGAAGCCAGCAGCGGATATTTGCCGCCAGGCACATAACAACCGACGGAATTGACCGGGATATTGCGATGGCCCAACACCACCCCAGGCAGGGTTTCCACTTCAATATCACGCAAAGCCGCCTTTTGATGCTCGGCGAAATTGCGCACCTGGGTCTGCGCAAAGCGGATATCATCCAGATCACGCGGCGTGAGCTGATCCAGGCAGGCCTGGATTTCGCCCTCACTCAGGCGGAAATTCTGCCGGTCCCATTTGTCGAAGCGGATCGAAAGTTCACGCACCGCGGCATCACCGCGCGCCTTGATATCTGCCAGAATGCCCTCGACCGTTGCGCGCACCTTGGCGTCGTCTTCCGCCACCGCATCCGCATCCCGGCCCCGCTTCAGGAAACGCGCCATCTCTTACCCCTTTCCGGCTTCTGCCCAGTGCTTGAAGCCCATGACGAGGGTCGTCAAGCTCCCCGTTTGACCGAATGGCGCAACGGGGGAAGTATTCGCCTTATGAACGCAGCCGAATTGCTCGCCCCCATTGTGGGGCCGAAGAATTGCCTCATTGAGGATGCCGATATCGCCCCATATGCGGTGGATTGGCGTGGAACCTATCGCGGCACGCCGCGCGCCGTGCTGCGGCCTGGCTCGGTTGAGGAGGTTTCAGCGGCGATCCGCGCCTGCGCCGCCGCCGGGCTTGCCATTGTGCCGGCGGGAGGCCGCACCGGGCTTTGTGGCGGGGCGGTGGTGCAGGATAACGGCCCACCCGCAGTGGTGATGAGCCTGGAGCGCTTGAACCGCATCCGCGATGTGGATGCGAAGGATTTTTCCTTGGTCGCCGAAGCGGGCTGCATCATCCAGAATGTGCAGGAAGCGGCTGCGGCGGCGGGGCGGCTTTTCCCGCTTTCCTGGGGCGCGCAGGGTTCGGCCATGGTGGGCGGCGCGCTTTCCACAAATGCGGGCGGCATTCGCACCATTCGCTGGGGCAATGCGCGGGATTTGGTCCTGGGCTTGGAAGTAGTGCTGCCCGATGGGCGCGTGCTGAATGATTTGCGGCGCGTGCGTAAGGATAATAGCGGCTATGCGCTCCGCCATTTGTTCCTGGGTGGGGAAGGCACGCTTGGCATCATCACGGCTGCCGCTTTGCGACTGGTGCCGGCCTTGAAGCGCGTGGAAACAGCCTTCGTCGCCGTGCCATCGCCTGATGCGGCGCTGTCTTTGCTGTCGCGCATGTTGGAATCTGGCGCGGATGTGATTGCTTTCGAATTGATCCGCAAGGAATGCATGCAGGTGGTGGAACGCCATGGGCTGCGTACGCGCATGCCGATGCCGCTTGAAAGCCCTTGGTATGTCATGGTGGAAATCGCTGCCGCGCATCCTGCCGTGCCGCTCAAGGAAATGCTGGAAGATACTTTGGCGGAAGCTGCGGAAGCCGGTGATTGCACCGATGCGGTGCTGGCGGCCAATGAGGATCAGCGCGCCGGCTTCTGGCGCATTCGGGAAGATTACCCGGATTGCCAGCGCCGCAACGGGCCTTATGTCGGCACTGATACCGCTGTGCCGGTTTCATCCGTGCCGCGCTTTCTGGCCCGCGTCGAAAAGGAATTGGTGGCCAACTGGCCGGAGGGCGAGTTGTTCATGATCGGCCATGCGGGGGATGGGAATATCCATCTTGGCATGGGCGCGCCGAAGGGCATGGACTACAAGGATTGGGCGTCTCGTGCGGCGGGGCTTGAAGCGCTGGTGAATAGCATCGCGGTGGAGATGGGCGGCAGCTTCAGCGCCGAACACGGCATTGGGCAGT
>JBILPX010000313.1:0-3935 GCA_044373565.1 Roseomonas sp. | reverse complement strand
CCTAGCCCGAACGCGGTGACCATGGCGCGCCAGCCACGCCGCAACCCAAGGGCATTCCAGATCCGCCCTATCACGCCCGCACGACCTATTCCGCCGCAACGCGCGGATTGGCACCAGGGCGGCGCACACGAAGCCGGCGAATGCGTCGCGGATCAGCTTCCAGGATGCGGAATTCAAGGCCTGATGTGTGGGAAACCAATTCCCCGCGCGCAGGCACGCGCCCTGCAAGGGTGAAGACCAGCCCGCCTACCGTATCAATATCGGCGGCGCGTTCCTCATCCGTCAGCACAGTGCCAAGCCTTGCCTCAAAGGCCGCGATCGGCGTGCGCGCATCCAGATCAAGCGCGCCATCGGGGCGTTCGGTGATCTGTTGCGCTTGCTCCTCATCATGTTCGTCGCTGATATCGCCGACGATGGTTTCCACCAGATCTTCAATGGTGATCAACCCATCTATGCCGCCATATTCATCCACCACCAGCGCCATATGCACGCGCGCCTGGCGCATTTGCAAAAGCAGATCAAGCACAGGGATGGACGGCACCACGAAAAGCGGCCGGCGCAGAATGGCCGCCAGCGAAAATGCCGCTTCCTTGCCGATGGCCGCGAAGACATCCTTGATATGGACCATGCCCACAATGTCATCCAAGCCACCGCGATAGATCGGATAGCGGCTATGACCTTCGGTCTGGATCAGCGCAATTGTTTCAGTCAAAGAATGGCTTTCCGGAATCGCCATGATATCGGCGCGCGGCACCATGACATCATAAGCCGTACTGCCGCGCAGCCGGAGAACATTGCCAAGCAGCGCGCGTTCTTCCGCATCCAGGCTGGCCACCATCGGGCCATCGCCCTTGCTGGCTTCGTTTGGCGCTTCCTGGCGTTCAATCAGCTCTTCCACCTGGTCGCGAATGGATTCCGCTTCCTTGCGGCGGAGCATGCCCTGGATTTTCCAGAACAGCCCGGGTCTTTGGCCGGCGTCGCTCATGTCGCGCCCCGCCAGGGATTGGGCAGGCCAAGCCGGCGCATCACGCGCGCCTCGGCGCGTTCCATCCGCCGTGCCTCACCGGCTTGCAAATGATCATGCCCTGCCAGGTGCAAGGCGCCATGCGCGACCAGATGCGCGAAATGCGCGGCCACGCGCCGCCCTGCGCCGCGCGCTTCGCGGCGCACCACACCAAGCGCCAGCGCGACATCGCCCAAATAGCCAGGCACGCCACCCGGGAAGGACAGCACATTGGTCGGCTTCGCCTTTGCGCGATGCTGGCCATTCAGCCGTTTCACGATGGTATCATCGGCCAGCAGCAGCGTCATCGCACCATGCGCCCCTGCTTCAAGCAATGCGGCATGTGCGGCGCGACGCGCCAGCGCCTCAGGCCGTTTAATACTGGCGCGCCAGCCTGGCGCTGCCAGGATCACGGAGATTTCAAGCCCCTCCGCCGATCCGCTCCGAAGCCCAGCCGAAGCGCCCTTGCGGCGCCCCTGGCCGGGACGGCTACTTCCCGGTTCCATTCTTCTCCTTCTTCGCCCGGTTCTGGTCATCAGACCGCCCATAGGCGGCTACGATCCGGGCAACCAGCGGATGCCTTACCACATCCTGCTCCGCAAAGCGCGTTATACCAATACCTTCAACGCCCGCCACTATGCCAAGTGCCTCCACCAGGCCAGAAGGCTGGTGCGGCGGCAGGTCAATCTGAGTCGGGTCGCCGGTAATCACCATCCGGCTGCCCTCCCCCATGCGGGTCAAGAACATCTTCATCTGGGCGGGGGTGGTGTTCTGCGCCTCATCCAATATGGCGTAGCAATGAGCGAGCGTACGACCACGCATGAAAGCCAAGGGGGCGATTTCAATCTCCCCCGCCGCGATCCGCCGCGCGACTTGATCGGCGGGCAGCATATCATTCAGCGCATCGTAAAGCGGGCGAAGATAGGGGTCCACTTTTTCCTTCATATCGCCCGGCAGGAAGCCGAGCCTTTCGCCGGCCTCCACCGCAGGCCGAGAGAGCACAATCCGGTCCACGCGGCCCGATTGCAGCAGGGCAACACCCTGCGCCACCGCCAAATAGGTCTTGCCCGTCCCGGCCGGCCCGATGCCAAACACCATGTCGTTGCGGGACAGCATATCAATATAGGCCGCCTGGGCCGCGCTACGGGGCACAATCGCGCCCTTGCGGGTGCGGATTGCAGGCAGGTCCCGCAAGGGCAGGCGCGGTTCGCCCTGCGCTGCGCCGCCTTCAGCGAGCCTCAAAGCCGCTTCCACTTCAGCCGTGCCAACATGTTCCCCCCGTTCCAACCGTTTCCAAAGCGCCAACAAGGCCGCTTCAGCCATTTCCGTCCGTGCCGCCCCGCCGGAGATGGCGATGCGATTGCCGCGTGAAGCCACGCGCACGCCAAGTACCTGTTCAACCCGCGCCAGATGACGATCATGTTCGCCATGCAGCAAGGGCAGCAGTGCATTGTCGTGGAATTGCAGCGTTATGGAACGCTGGTCACTGGATTGGCGCGGCTCCGCAGGGCGGAGGCCAGGGGTTTGGATGTTCAAGCGGCGTCTCTCTCCGATGCTTGGGGTTTGCGATCAGCGAGGAGCTCCCCGCTGAGGGAATTGGGCCTGGTCACGGTGATGCGGATGGTGACGGTCTTACCGGTCAGGTCGCCCGAGGAAGGGAAATGCACGGGCTCCAACCAAGGGGAACGCCCGGACATCTGCCCTGGAAGCCGGCCAGGGCCGGTCACCAGAACGGGGATATCCATGCCCATGCGGCTTCGATTGAAACGGTATTGCTGATCACTCAGCAGCGCCTGGATTTCCCGCAAGCGCTGATCGGCTACCGCTTCATCCACAATCCCCGCCATGCCGGCTGCCGGCGTGCCGGGGCGCGCCGAATAGCGGAAGGAATAGGCGGAAGCGAAGCCAATATCTTCAATCAGCTTCAGCGTGGCGCGATGATCCGCATCAGCCTCACCCGGATGGCCCGCGATGAAATCGGAAGAAAGTGCCATATCAGGCCGCGCCGCGCGTAGCTTTTCAATTAGCGCCAGATAATCCGCTACCGTATGGCCGCGATTCATCGCCTTCAGGATGCGATCAGACCCCGACTGCACCGGCAGATGCAAAAACGGCATCAGCGCGGGGATGTCGCGATGCGCCGCGATCAGATCATCGCCCATGTCGCGCGGGTGAGACGTTGTGTAGCGCAAGCGATCAAGCCCTGGGATTTCAGCCAAAGCCAGCAAAAGCCGCGCGAGCGACCAAGCCCCGCCATCCGGCCCTTCGCCGTGATAGGCATTCACATTCTGCCCAAGCAAAGTGATTTCCCGCGCGCCGAGTGAAACCAGGCGCTTGGCTTCGGCAATCACCGCCGCCGCGGGGCGGGAATATTCCGCACCGCGCGTGTAAGGCACCACGCAGAAGGAACAGAATTTGTCGCAGCCTTCCTGCACCGTCAGGAAGGCAGTCACGCCCTGGGGCGCCGACTGTTCCGGTAAATGATCGAATTTCCCATCCACCGGGAATTCGGTTTCGATCACGGCACCCGCCGCGCGGGAGGCACGCGCCACCATTTCCGGCAGGCGGTGATAGGATTGCGGCCCCAGCACAATATCCACCCAGGGCGCGCGGGCGGTGATTTCCGCCCCTTCCGCCTGGGCCACACAGCCCGCCACCGCGACAATCATCTTCCCGCCGCGCGCAACCTTGGCCTCCCGCAAGCGGCCCAGATCAGAAAACACCTTCTCGGTCGCCTTTTCGCGGATATGGCAGGTATTGAGGATAACCATATCGGCATCCTCCGCCACTTCCGTCGGCGCATAACCAAGCGGCGCCAGCACATCCGCCATGCGCGCGCTGTCATAGACATTCATCTGGCAGCCCCAGGTGCGGATCAAAAGCCGCTTCCGGGGCGGGGTGCCGGTTGTATCACTCATGGGAAAAAGCCTCT
>JBILPX010000312.1:0-3942 GCA_044373565.1 Roseomonas sp. | reverse complement strand
CAGCCGATCCGCCGTGACTTGCCCATGCGGCCCGATCAGCGGGAAATCGGTCGGGTTGATGATGACAACCTTTTCGCCGTTGTAGCCGCTTGCTTGCAAAGCAGCGCGGGCGCGATCCAGGCTGCGCGGCGGCGCGTTAAGCTCCGACAGGTTCTCAACGCCATAGGGCGTGCCGCAAGGGAATAGGCTGCGGCATTCCTGCCAAACGCTACGATCATCGCCGAGGGTGGAGCGCATATAATCCGCCTGATCCACCGCCAGCGCTACCGCCTGCCGCACGCGCAGATTATTGAAGGGCGCTTGCAGGTGGTTAAGCCGCATGATGCTCATCAAACCGGCTGGGTTCAGCACGCCCACTTCAATATTACGGTTACGCTGCAGTGTCGGCACCAGATCGGCCAAAGGCTGTTCCAGCCAGTCAATCTCACCCGATTGTAATGCCGCCGCTGCGGTCGCGGGATCGGGCAGGATATGCCATTCAATACGCGGAAAATGCGCAACCTTACCGCCTGACGCCCAATCCGATGCCTCATCACGCGGGCGGTAGCGGTCGTTGCGCATATAAACCACGCGGCTGCCAGACACGAATTCATCGCGCATGAAGCGATAGGGGCCGCTGCCGATCATTTCGCTGACCTGCGTGCTGGCATCGGTTTTTGCCAGGCGCTCCGGCATGATGAAGGGCACATTCGCGTCGGGTTTTGCCAGTGCTTCCAGCAAAAACGGGAAGGGGCGCTTCAGGCGAATTTCAAGCGTACGATCATCCGCGGCGCGCCATTCATCCACCTGCGCGGCCAGGATTTGCCCGAAGGCATCACGCCGCGCCCAGCGCGCGAGAGATGCCGCGCAATCTGCAGCGCGCACAGGCTCCCCATCATGGAAGAACAGCCCTTCGCGCAGACGGATGCGCCACACCCGGCCATCGGCGGAAACCTCATGCCCTGCCGCCATTTGTGGGCGCGCGCGCTGCTGACCATCCACGGCATAAAGCGTGTCATAAATATGATAGCCATGCATTTGGGTCACAATTGCACTCGTCCAGATCGGATCAAGCGCGGTCAGATTGGCCTGCGGCACGAAGCGCAGCGTGCCAGTGCGCGCGGGCTGCGCGAGCGAAGGCGCAGCAATGCCCGAGGCCCCGGCAAGCGCCGCGGCCCCTTGCAGCAAATGACGACGTTTCATGGGCGTTTCCTTTGTTGTGGTTTACGCTTCGGCGATCGCCGCACTCCAGGGACTCATCACATCGGTGATGCCAGTGCGCAGCCCATCCGCGCCGATGCGGATCAGATTGGGACAAGCGAAATTCACCGGCAGCACGGCGTGTTCAACTTCAATCACCTCATCCTCGGCGGCGAGCGCCGCGAGGGTTTCAGCGCCAAGGCGAATATCGGCGGTGACACCTTCAGGTGCTGAGACATCAAGCCGCGGGTGATGCGCGGCATCCTGCGGTTCCATGCCGAAATCAGCGACGAAAGACAGCATCTGATAGACAGATGCCATGATGCGCCGCCCCCCCGAAGCACCAAGCGCCATGACGGGCTTATCACCCTCGGCCGCGATGACCGGGCACATATTGGTGAGCGGCCTTTTGCCCGGTGCCAGCGCATTGGCGGCTTCGGGGCGCGGGTCGAACCACATCACGCCGTTATTCATCAGCACGCCAGATTTCGGCAGCACCACGCGGCTGCCCATGCTGGAAAGCAATGTGGTGGTCATGGCCACCATCATGCCGTCCTTATCCGCGACCGTCAGATGGGTGGTGCAGGATTCGGCTGCTTTTGGTTCCGCATCGCCAAGCCCCGCCAGGCGTTCCGCATAAGCCGCGCGCATCACGCGCGCCAATTGCGCATACCAGGCCGCGGAGGGCGCCTTGCCCGAGAAATCCGCATCTCGCATGCCATCCAGGACCCGCATCAAGGTGGGGGCAGCCGTCAGCCCATTAGCCAGGAAAAGCCGCTTGCCGCGCCAAGCCGCTTCAAGCGCCGGTAGCACGCGTGCCTTGCAATGCGCCAAATCCTCGGCACTCACGAAGGCGCCCATTTCCTTGCAATCGGCAGCGATGGAAGCGGCAATATCGCCGGTGTAGAAATCGGCGAGGCCGGCATGGGCCAGGCGTTCAAGGGTTGCGGCCAGATTGCCCTGCGGGAAGAAACCCGGCGATCCCTGATAGGGCGCCACAGGCGGCAGGCCGCCTGGCAGGTAAATCCGGGCACTTTCGGCGTAAAGCCGGAGCACGGAAGCGGAATTGGCCACTTTCAGCGTGGTGAACCAATCCTGCGCCAAGCCACGCTTCGCAAGCGCCACCGCCGGCGCCAGCACATCCTTGATCGGCATGCGGCCATGGCGCGCATGCAATTCCATATAGCCGGCGACGGCGGATGGGATGGCGAAGGAAAGCGGGCCATGCACATTGCGGTCTTCCAGCACCTCCGGCCAGGTAAACAGATCCGCCTTCATCTTGCCCGTCATGGGATAGGCGGAAGGCTTCAGCCCGCGTGGAGAAACCGGACCGAAATCAAAGGTCTCGGCCGCGCCGCCGGGCGCCATCACCTGCGCGAAGCCAATACCGCCCAGGCCGCTATTCCAGGGCTCCAGCGTCGCCAGCGCAAAAGCAGTGGCCACCGCCGCATCGGCCGCCGTGCCGCCGGCTTCCAGAATGGCCACACCTGCCTCAGCGGCGCTGCGCGCCTGGGATGCCACCATGCCCTTGCGGCCAGAGGCTGCGGGCTTGGTGATGTGCCAATGCTGGGAAGTATGACGGGGCGGGGTATAGGCCATGATGCGGTTTCCTCAATTTCTATGGGTCTAGCCTTGCGCCGCACGCGGGTTCCCGCAAGCCCCTGCCCGGTTTGCCCCGCCGCTCCTTTCCTTTTATGGAACTCTCAGGATTTTATGGGCGGGCCAAGACCCGTCCCTTGTTTGGGAGCGTTCCAATGTCTGCATCAAAGGGGCTTTTCGTTGCCCCCATTCTGAAGAATTTCATCGAAACCGAAGCCCTGCCCGGTACGGGGGTGGAGCCAGCGCGCTTCTGGGCAGCGATGGAAAGCACGCTGCGTGAGATGGTGCCGACCAATGCCGCGCTGTTGGCCAAGCGCGATGCGCTGCAAGCCAAAATCGATGCCTGGCACCAGGCGAACCCGGCCAAGCCGATTGATCAGGCGGCCTATACCACCTTCCTGAAGGAAATCGGCTATCTGCTGCCCGAACCCGCAAGCGTGACCGTCGCGACCACCGATGTGGATGCGGAAATCGCCTCCATGGCAGGGCCGCAGCTTGTCGTGCCGATTTCCAATGCGCGCTACGCGCTGAATGCCGCCAATGCGCGCTGGGGCAGCCTGTATGATGCGCTTTATGGCACGGATGCCATTCCCGGCACGGCTTCTGGCAAGGGCTACGACCCGGAACGCGGCGCGAAGGTGATTGCCTATGCGCGCGGCGTGCTGGATAGCGCCGTGCCGCTCGCCAAGGGCTCGCACGCCGATGCCACGGGCTACCGCATTGAAGGCGGCGCTTTGGAAATCACGCTGAAGGATGGCAGCAAAACCGGCCTCGCGCGGCCTGGCCAATGCGTGGGCTTCCTGGGTGAGCCGCATGCGGTGTCTTCGCTGCTTTTCGTGAACAACGGCCTGCATATCGAAGTGAAATTCGATCGCGCGCACCCGATTGGCAAGACCGATCCGGCGGGCATTGCCGATGTTGCCTTGGAAAGCGCGCTGACCACCATTCAGGATTGCGAGGATTCCGTCGCTGCCGTGGATGCGGAAGACAAGGTCGCTGTGTATCGCAATTGGCTCGGCCTGATGCGCGGCGATCTGGAAGCAAGTTTTGACAAGGGCGGCAAGACCATGACGCGCCGCCTTAATCCCGACCGCGTGTTTCAGCGCCCAGCGGGTGGGGAGCTGACGCTGCATGGGCGTTCTATGATGCTGGTGCGTAATGTGG
>JBILPX010000056.1:0-12863 GCA_044373565.1 Roseomonas sp. | reverse complement strand
AACCCCCAGATTATCCGCAACCTGGCGCCGCGAAAGCCCGCTGGTCAGCGCTATCCGCACCGCTTCTTTACGAAATTCATCCGTCCTGACTGTGCTTATGGCTGATCTCCTTTGCTGCACAATATGTGATCAAAGGAGCGGCACAAAACCGTGACAGGTCCAGTCTCAAGTGATTTGACGACGGACACATGCGGAAATTGCGAAAAGCCCCGAAGACTCTGTCTCGCCTCATTATTTGAAAGTACTGAAGAGCCCAGCCTTTAGACGGCTTGTCGTGGTGATTCTCGCAAATGCCCAACCCATAACTAGGCTGACCGGTGCGACTGCAGGGATCGGCCACTCTACCACCCAGGCGAGAGCTGCTCCCGCCGCCGCGCCTGCGACGCCGCCGAGCGTTGCTATACGCGCACGGCGGGCGAAATGCATCGAAATTGCAGCGCGGTGCGCGGAGAGCAGCACCTGTCGGTCGCGCTGGGATGCGCGGCACCACCAGCCGTGATCGATAGCCAGCATCACGTCGCCAATCGGTAGCAGGGTAGTGCGGAGAATGACCGGCCGTGCCGGATCATCTCTGTCATGCGTCTCCACCTGCCAATCGTCGCGCGGCATGCCAAGCTGTGCTCAGGACAGGCCAAGCGGGCGAACAAGGCGCAGTGCCGTGTCCACCAGGTGCCGCCAGGACGAGAGCGCGACATCTACAGCCATGCGGTGCGCCTCCATGACTGGCGCGCCCTGGCCTGGGCCGTCTAGGCCGCGTCGGAAGCGGGTGACGACGTCGCCGTCCAGCTGCACCACGGTTTGCGCCACCACCTCCTCAGTGCCGAGTTCCCACATCTTGCGCAGCATGGCGGTGTCGCGCACATCTGGCGCCATGAGGATGCGCTTTGCCCGGCCCGCATCGCCGAGCAAAGTGATCAGCTCCGCGCGGTCCGGCCCGACCGGCGCTCTGCCTTCCTTCAGCACATCCTCCGCGGCGGCGAGGGCGGGAAGCCAAGCGACGTCGGCGCGCAGCAGATTCCCACCGACGCGGCGGAGGATTCCCTTCAGCTCGTCGCAATTGCCAAGGATGCGGTCGGCGATCACCGCTTGGCGCGTGCGTTCCGGCACAATCTGTAGCGCGAGCGAGCAGCCGCGTGCGGCCCAGCGCAACCGGTCTACCGAGACCAGATCGAGCCGCAGCACGTTGCGATCCAACTCAGCCGGTCCGTCGTCAAGGTCCTGCCAAGGCCTTGGCTGCGCCTCACGTTCTGGCAGCGCGGCCCAGGCGGACGGATTGCAGCTGATATAGCGCATCACCGGCCAGCCCTGGTCTGCGAGGAAGCCTGCGTATTCACGCAGCAGGGAGAGCACGGCATGCGGCCAGGGCGGCGTCGGTTCCGCCGTCATTGTGTCCTTGAGTATAGTATTGATCTCAAGTGTGAGCAGATCGCGCCCGAGCGCCCCGAGCTCATCCATTACCGGGCGCGCGGCCCACCCGAAAAAGGGAAAGGCCATGCAGCCGCGCCGCTCAGCCGCCTGGACCTGGCAGCGGCTCCGCCCGGCCTCGCAGCTTTACCTCCTGGTCGCGCCAGCCAGTGCCGAGACGCTCCGCCAAAGCGACCAGCGCGGTGACGTTCGCCGCAATAGAGGCCTGTGCAGCGGCAAGCATCTTCACATGGTCTTGCCGAAGCGCGTCCAGCGCCGCGTCACCCTTCAGGAAGCCCGGGCTTACCACCGAGACAACGTCGCCCTCTACAAGGTTCATGTTGGTCACGATGCATTCGTCGGGCTGCGCGGGTAGCCCGACCTCCAGGTTGCGCAGCGGCCCCGAGAGCGCGGGCGCGCCCACCGCGGTTACCACCTGAAGGTTCGCCGCGCTGCTCGCCACCGCCAGCAGCATGTCCACAAGCTTCATCGTCATATCCCTTTCGTCACATGCCTGCGCCCTGCAGCGCCTGCCGGTCAATACGAAGTTTATCACGCGGTAGCCAAACCTGCCACCGACGCGATTGATGTTGGAGCTCGGCCAATCCTGCACTTGCCTCACGACGACGCAGTAGCGCGTGCCGAGCTTTGTGAGTCCCGAGAATTCCGCTTCGCCACAAAGCAACTTTCGGATAGGGCGCAGACTTGCTCAGCCACGCGAGGCGACGAAGGCCAGAGGGGCTGAAGTCGGAAAGCAATATACGCTGCAAGCATGCTGCCATGTCTTTATTCTTCTTTGGTTGGGGAGGTGCCCAAAATTTTCGAACACTCAAATCGGGACACTGGTTGGAAAGACGCTCACGATCCGAATGAGGGGCGAAGGGGAAGGAAAACCGCATTACTCCAGGATCAGCACAATCGGCTCCGCCATCGGCGCAAGCCGACCTCCGTCAATACTTTGCGCGGCTACCTTGAGGCCGGCCGTCGCGATGATCACGCGAGAATTCCTATCCACCAAATTCGCCGTGAGGCCGAGACGACCAAGGATGGCAACTGCCTCGACTGCTGGCTTACCAATCAGAGCGGGCATGGGGCGGGAATCGTCAAGTGCCGAGGGCGGAGGCACCGGCACGATACGGAAGGTGAGCTTCGCTGCTGCACTTGCCTGGAAGCCGAAGCGCTGCTGGAAACCGGCATCAACCGGCGTCACGTAAGTCCGGCCCTTGCCAATCGCGCCGGGCAGGCTTGCGGTGCCGGCGCTTCCATCAGCCCCGCCAGTTCCACCAATGCGCATGGAAACCTGGACTTCGCAAGCCGTATCGGGCAGCACATAAAAAGTCGGGCGATAGCCGATGTCTCGCAGCAAATTAACGCCTGCATCGCCCTGATCCTCATAAATCGCGAGGGTAGCAGCAAGGGCCGCATCATCAAGCGCACGTTGCGCCTCGGCAACGCCTTGGCCGACAGCGGCAATCACCTCTCCGAGAGGCGTGGCGACACTTTCCGCTAAAAGATCCACAACGGGGTTGCTGGGCATTCGTCTACTCCTTTGCTGCGGCAAAGATGACATGCACGCGGCCCCCGCGTGGCAATCGGGTACCCGCGGTGGGGGTTTGCATCATGGCCTGGCCAGATGCGGCGCGGGGGTTAAGCTGAGCTGCACCAATACTGGCTTCCAGCAAAAGACCAAGGCTGGTCAATACGGCGCGCGCCCGGCTTTCGGTAAGGAACATCAGATCGGGAACTGTCTGTCCGGTCACCTCGGGTGTTGCCTTGTCCGGACGAAAATCAAACCTGACTTCAGACAGCATCTCAGGCCTAAGGGTCCTCATTGCTTCAGCATTGGGAAATTCCATGCCAACGCCCTTGTCCCGCAAAAGAGTTTTGGCGTTAATCTGGATGGCCCCAAGCGAGAAGCCGCGTGTTTGCAAAGCTGCTTGCGCATCATCCAGCTGCACGCCAATGGTCGTCGCGAAATCGGTCACTTTCGTTACGCTAATCGCCTCGGCAGGGAGCGGGCGCGCCTGCTCGGAAATGCGTTCCCTTTCGGCGAGCGACGATCGTATTCGGTCAAGTTCTGCTTGCTTGAAATCAAGCTCACGCACACTGTCGGCGAGCCTGGCCTCGTTCAGGCTGATCTTGGCGTTCCGATCCGCCAAGTCACGGTCCAATACGGCCATCTTGGTGACTAAATCTCGGGTAGCTTCGGCACGGATGGCGGCTACATCAACAGGTCCTTGCGGGGGGCGGGCCTGACGCAAGGTCGTGATTTCCTGATCCTTCGCTACCATGAGGCCAGAAAGCCGTCGGATTTCAGCATCCTTTTCGCCGAGTCCGCGAATGTTTTCAGCAAGCTTGGTGTCGCGATCAGCCACAAGCCGCTGGGCGTCAGTCAACTTGGCCTCTCGATCGCTGACCAGACGCTGCGTATCGGCCAAGCGGGCTTCCCGATCCATGATGAGCCGCTGCGTGTCAACCAGTTTGGCGTCACGGTCGGCAAGGCCACGCTGCACGTCAGTCAGCGTGGCGTCACGGTCAGCGAGGCTACGCTGCATGTCGGTCAGCCTGACATCCCGTTCCGCCACTTCGCGTTCGCGCAGGGCCAAACGATCGGTGAAATCGCGCGATACTTCGGTTCGCAACGCAGACAAATCGACCGTTGCGGCCGCAGCGGCGACGCCGCCGATATTGAAAGGCGTAGCGCCGCGGCCGATAGTGCGCGTAAAGGGAATCGCGACCGGCGCACGGCGCACCTCACCAAAATCGACATTGACCCCGCGCGCCGTCCGCGCAATCGCTGGCGTGGTCGCCATGACAGCGCCTGCCTCCGTCAATCGCAGCGCCGGCGCGAAGGGCACGGTATCATCGCCGATCTCGCCCCGACCGCGCACAGTGCCATCGGACCCGCTGGCTGCCTTAGACAGCGATACCCAAGCATTGGCCGCCAAATCGAATATCTCGACTTCCATGGCGGCGCCTGCAGCCGCATTGCCGGCAACGTCAGTTAGCCGAGCGGACCAAGTGAAAGACGTTGTCATCCCAGCACCTCCGCACTGATACTGGCCTGAGCGGCAAAGGGGCCGATGCTTGCTGTAACAACAAAAAGAGCCTGGGCCGCTTCACCGCTATCCAGCAATAGCTGCGTTGCTGCCCTGCCATTTGCATCGGTTGTGACGATACCATCAGCCAATCGGGTACCCTCCCGTCGGGGCAGGCTGGCCACCCCGCGCGCCTTCGACAGTGTCGTGCTTGCTGGAAGGTCCAGGTTGAGTTCCACCGGTTGTCCGGCCAGTACCTCGCCGGCGCTATTCGTCACAATAAGCGAAATGCTTGCCTTTCGGCCGATATTGGGACCAGGGGTTATCCGTATACGAGGAGCAGGCAGCCCATCTCCCGCCGGTACTGCCACCAAGCGTCCTGATATGCTCGACCTGACCTCTCGATTTTCGCTACTGCCACTAGCTGGGGCGGTATAGAGGCGCAACACCGGAAGTCCTTTCACGCCACCGGCAGCCGCACCGGTTTTGACTTCCACGCTCACATTGATCGTGAAATCAAGATAGGGCAGTGCATATCTGGTGGCAGCGCGACCGCTTTCGTCCACCAAAGGCCCCGAGGAGAGCGCCCGCTCCGCTTCGCGCACACCATCGGCAAGGGCCACAAGCAATTGCCCGATGCTGTTCTCGACAAAATCAATCGGGTCCGACACTCAATCCTCCTGCCTTCGCGCCCGCAGCCGGTCCAAAGCCCGCTCGCGCCGCGCCTCGTCATTGCTTTCGTCGGCTTCTTTCAGTTCGCGCATTTCGCGAGCCATACTCCGCAAACGATCAGCCTTTTCTCCGATCTCCTCAATGGTGCCGACCAAAACTGACAATTTACGTGCCGCCTCTCGCACATATCCATCAGCCCTGCCCAATCCTGGAATACGTTCTTCTGCGCGGCGCTGCCAGTCATTGGGGATTGCATCTCGGGCCTGATCCAGGGCGCGATCTGCGCCATCAAGCGTCCGTCGCGCGCGCGCTGCCATGGCGCGGGCACTTCCCAAGCGGCGCTCAAGCGCGTCGCCCGTATCCCTATCCCTTGTCTGCTGTGCCGATGTGCCGCGTCTCAGTTCGATATCTTCGCTGCTGGATGCGGCGCGTTCCCGCCTTGCAGCAACAAGACTGCGCGCCATTTCGTTCAGCCCAGCCTCATCGGCGCCACGACGCCGGCGGGCTTGCGGGAGATTGGTATCCTCACGCGATCTATCCAACACTGGTCTGAGGCCACGCAAGGGCGGGTCATGCTCCAGGCTGTCGCGGCCAGATGCCCTTTCAAAAATCTCGTTTACACGACCAGGGCGCAATTCGGGCGGTAATTCGGCAGGTGTGGCGCGCAGCTGATCGGCGTTGGTCCCACGCAGCTGATCGGCACTAGTGCCGCGCAGCTGATCGGCACCGGTGCCGCGCAGAAAATCAGCGGCTGTGCCACGGAGCGGCAATGGCACATCTGCGGGCGCAGCGGCTTGACGGCGCCGCTGCCCACGGCTGGCATCCCGTTCGTCGCCCCAGGCTGTCAGGGCAGCTCGGCGCTGGTCCAGCGGCTCAACACTATAGCGCGGGTCTGACGATGCAGCGCCAACAAGGCGCTGAATTCGTTCTTCCAGCACCCGCCTTTCTTCCAGGAGCGGCTGCAATCCAGGCGCAACAGCAGCAACCTGCCCTGGCTGTTGTCGTGGCGCTGGGGCCCTTGCCACATTTGGAACTGCCGCTTCCGTCCGTGGCGCGGATCTTTGCGCACGAACAAGGGCATCTTTCCAGGGTGCACGCGTCATGCCTCAGCCATTCGGGGCTTGAGGCGGGTTGCGCGCGGCGATCAGGGCGCGCACCCGCTCTTCGAACAAGGCGGGGGGCGGAATAGGAACAAGTTTGGTGCGCATGAGCGATGAGCCCTCAGCACTATACTGATACTTAGCCGCGAAGCTTGCCGAAACGCTGCTGGTGCGCACTGCCCCGCCACCACCAAATGGTGTCCAGAAGCCCCCCGCAGCGACCGATGAAGCGCTGCTGGAACGCTTCACCTCGGTCTCGCTGGACATGCTGATAGACATCTTGAGTTCAATCACCGTGTCCACGAACTGATAAAAGGTTGGCGTGAAACCAAGCTCCATCAGGCTGTATTCCTGGCCATCACCAAATTTGACCAGATAGGATTTCGACTTAACGCCATCGCCTTCCTTCTTCTCCTCGGCCTCCTCATCATAGCCGGCCATCAGCCGGGCGATGCGCAGGCTTACCAGATCAAGCTGCAACTGCGCATTCGCTATACCAACGCCCAGGCGTTGCACCATTTCCGGAAAAGGAACCGCGAGCAATTCAGTACCGACACTCATTCTCAGAACTCCTTGATGTCAGGCCGCTTTGGCAGTCGGACCGCCCAGATTGGGCTGACGCTACCGGTCACGGAACGGGAGTCGGTTTCTTTTCGAGAGTCTTGCGCCTGCGCTCACCTTCCTCATCCAGCAGGCGGCGGATGCGTTCTTCCAGAATCGGGGGTGGCGGCAGCGGCACCAGCTTGGTCCGCAGCAGTGATGAACCTTCCGCAGAATAGCCGTATTTGGCCGAATAGGTCGCATCAACCTGGCTGGTGGTGGCCTGACTGCTATTGGCCGCACCCGAGCGCGCACCCAGCATGCCGCCGCCAAATCCGATGCCCGCCGAACGTGCACTCCTGTTGGAACTTTGATTGGCGGTGTCACGGCGGCTGCGGGAAGTTTCAATGGTGCGCGTGATCTTGATGGCGATCTTCACTTCGATGATGGTGTCCACGAATTGATAGAAGGTAGGCGAAAAACCCAATTCCAGCATGGACATGCGGGTGGGCACGCGGATCAAGCCGTCGCTCGGCTTGGCTGCCTTCTGCTTGTCAATGACGGCCTTGAGCGCGTTAGTGTCGCCGCCGGTGAAAGCGTTATCAGCCGCGATATAGGCCTCCGCATCGGAAACCGTCATCATCTCATAGCCGAAGAATACACGGCTATCGTCAAAGACGGTTTCGCCATCCTCATTTTCGATGACCTTCAGGCCGCCCATCATTTCCGCGACGTCAATGCTATTGGCGTCAAGCTTGAACTGGGCTTCCGCGATGGCGAAGGCCATCTGACGGATCATATCGCCCATTGGCACATTCAGTAGTTCTTGTCCTATCGCCATTGCATGTTTCCTTTCGGTTTCTCGTCGTTTGGAATGAGTTGCCTTGTTGAAGCTAGGTGGTCGGCGCCTTTTCGCTCATGGCCTTCAATCGTGCCTCAAGCAGTTCCGGGGGAGGCAGGCTTACCAGACGCGCGGCAATACTGCTCATGCCCTCGGCGCCCACTGAAAACTTGCGCGCATAGGAGACATTGACGGAAGCGGCCACCATCACAAAGCCGTAACTGACGCCAAGGCTGGCACCCACAGAGACACCCGTCTCGGTCGTTTCTTGCATTGAAAAACTGAGCTTTGCCTCAACCGTTGCTTCCGTGAAACTGTAGAAAGTGGGCGTAAAGCCAAGCGCGATCAGGTTGGTTTTCTCACCGCCTAATTCTATTTCCGTTGTGGCCATGGCCTGCGCGATGGCGATGCTATTGCGGTCAAGCGCGGTCTGCGCTTCGGCCACAGCAACGCCAAGCCGCTCGATGATCTGCGGCAGAGGTGCTGAGAGCAACTGGTTGGTAACGCGCGGAACCTCGCTCATGTTCCTACCCTTGCGGCGCGGGTGGCGCGGGTGGCGCGGGTGTCACCTCGCGCGAAAGATATCGCTTGATCTCATCAAGAAACTCCACCGGCGCGGGTACCGCCACGAGGCGGGTTGAAATGGAGCTATTGCCATTGACGGATTGTTCAAACTGGCGTGCCTTTCGATAGTCCACCGAAAGCCCCACCGCTACCGAAACATTCGGTCGTTCCTGAGACGCGGTCGGACCTGGCGTAATCGTGCCGATGGGACGGGTGACTGATGCGCCACCACTCGCGGTCAGGGTGATCTCATTCGCCGATAGGGAGACAAGGTCAATGATGACCGCGTCGTCTGAATTGCTCAGCATGACAACGCGCCCCTGCTGGGTCGCGCGGACACGGTGAGTGGTGCTATTCGCATTTATGTCGCGCGTCAGGTTGAAGGCGAAGGCTTCCGGGCTGTTGGCCGGATGATTTGCCTCTCCGGAATTGACCGCCACGCCGGAAATCGCGACGCTTGTCTGACTCTCGCCGACCTTCAAGGCGGTTCCGTCAACCGGCTGTGCGGCAAAACGCCGCGCCAGAATGAAACCATTGCCAGCCGAACCATCGGTGCGATTGGGCAATGGTGTTGGCTGTAACTGAGTGCCGTTGTTCTCGACCATGATGAACAGGTCGGTACTGCCATCAAGCGTTATTTCCGCACGGCGAAATTGCTGATTATCCGTCCCGTCCGGGGTGCCGCGCCAACGTTCCTCGCCGCCTGTGGCAGTCCGAATACGGGCAGGATCCACGCCACTGGCCACCAGCTGTTGTTTCACCGCATCCGCGCGCCGCTGCCCCAGGTCGCGATTGAAGTCATCGGTGTTTCGCGTATCACCATAGCCCGTCACAACAACGCTCAGATTACCGTCGCGGATGCTGCGTGCGACAAGCTGCAATTCATCCAATGCCGCGCGCCTGAGCCGCGCACTGCCAGTGTCGAACAAGGCAATGCCCAGGGCGCCTGGCGCATCCGGGCCTGAGCTAGTACCGCCAGCGTCATTCACCAATCGGGCCCTGAAGCCCCCCAGCGCGTTTATTTGGGTGACCACTTGCCGCGCATACAACGTTCTGTTCGCCTGTCCGGGTACGGTAGTCCCTTGACCCGCAGCAAGCACGAATGTCTCTCCCGCCCCCGGTGGGGGTGGCGGCGTTTGGGTGATGCGGATGATTCCCGTGCTGCTCTCATCCGACGGAAAGAACGCAACCGCACCGGGCGTCAAGACGGGATTTCGCGCAGCTGCCGGTTCAAGCGCAGCGCGGACAGGTCGTCGATTGGTTCTTGGTGTTGCGCGTTCAAATGGCCCGGTAGGGGCACGGAGCGCGGTGGCGATTTGTTCACCCGCCGCTTCAAGATCGCTGCCGGTTGCGTCGGTTTGCCGACCATTCGCTGTTACGCTGCCGGGCAGGCTTCTCAAGGTGATTTGCGCCTCACGCGCATTGGCTGCCGCCGTCCTGCCGCCCTGTCCAAACCCGAAATCCAATTTCGCGCCGATACCAAAGGCGCTTTGTTCACCGATTTTCATGACAATCTGCATGGAAACGGTCAGATCGGCATGCTGATAATGATAAAAGGGCGGTGACAGGCCAAGCTCAAGCAGGCTTTTGCCGCCGAGACCCTCGCGGGGCTGAACATACTCGCCAACCTGGCGCAGACTATTGAGATCAAGCTGCATCTGGGCTTCGGCGATAGCGATGCCCATTGCCTTGATGTAATCTGTCACTGCGCTGTCGGCCAGGATTTGGCCCGGGCGCAGCGTTTCTATTGGATTTTCATCAGCCATGACTCATCTCCCTGATGGCGGGCGGAACGTCGTGAATATCCAGGCGGCGATCAGCCTCCATGCTGTCAGCGCGCACAACCCAATAACCGAGCTTGCGTTGTGCATCCGCCAAACGCGCCGAATTTATGCTCAAGCCGCGTGCCGTCCATTCAAGCAATGATCGGCTGAGCTTCAGAGCATCATCAAGTTCCAAAGCTGACGTAAGCGCCACCCGCGCGCCGCTGATATCGCCAGCCTTGATCAGATTCACACCGCGCCTTTCTAGGAGGTTCGCGCGATCACGCTTCTGGAAGGGGGTTGGCTCTGGCGTGGCCGCAGCATCGGCTGCGGCGCCGGCAAGTTCCGCCGCCTGCTGATGATCCCCCAAATGTTCCAGACTTTCGAGCACACAATGCAGATAATGGCGCGCAAAAACCTGTGGGGCGCGGGCACTGAATGCCAGACGGATCGCTTCGCGGTATTGCACAAGGGCTTCTTGATGGCGCCTCTTCAGCGCCAAAACCTTCCCGGCTTCAGCGGCACTAAGATGGATGCGATGCCGAGCGTCCATCATCCTCCAGCGGCCTCCAGAACTTCAGCTCCTGCGATTTCCAGGCGATGACGCATCAGCCTTGCCCGTGGGCGCGACAAGGGGCTGGTCATCAATGGCAAGCGCCCCGAAAGCCCGACAGCGGCCAAGGCTGCTGCACTGGCTGACAGAATTTCAAGCCTGACAAGAGAAAAACTTTCCAATTCAGCGGTGGCGACCAAGCCCTCCTTGGCATAACTGGCCAGCCTTGCTTCAACACAAGCAAGCGGCAGATCGCTTTCAATCTGCACTGGAAGTGCTTGTGCCAGAATTGGGTAATCGTCTAGCGGAACGCCAGCGAGTGATTGTAGCGCAGGCGCAGCGTTTGGCGGAGCCTCTTGAAGGATAATGCCAAAACGCAGCAAGGCTTCCGGGACAAGTTTTATCTTCCCAGGCGCGTGCAGGCGTCGCCACAAGGCGTCGGCCTCACTGCGCGACAGCCCGAGCAGCAGGGCGCCACCATCGGCGCTGAACATTGCCCCCGCATGAGAGTGGCGCCGAAGCACCCCGGCTTGCTGCGCCGTAAGGCTCGCGGCAAAAAGCGCATAGCGCGCGCCTTCAGGCTCAATTTCCTGCAATCGAACCGCGCCGCTCGGAAGACAGGCAGCCAGCGCAGCAACGGCTGGAGAAGTAACATTGCCTAAAACAATTCCTGGCGGCGTCAGCAATAGGTCCATTGCTGCGGAAGCAGCAACGCCCAAAAAGCGCCCCAGAGCCTCTGCCACCGCATCGGCTGCATCCACGTCCAGTAGTTCTGCCGCTACATCACGAACAGGGCCGCGCGGAGGAGGCTCGCCAACGGGAAACAACGCCAAGTCGAGATCCAGAGGTTCAAGCATAGCGAGCAATCTCCGAGCCTCCTGGACCGGCAAGCTTGGGACGAGGCGCCCCGGCGCCCGATAGATCGCGTCAACGACAACTTCGATCGGCAGACCAAGCGCTTGAGCGAGAATCCCGGAAACACGCGGTATGGCCCGACCGGGGCTGACGACGAATAAGTCTAAATTATTGTCATCCGAGAAAGTCTTGTCACGCTGGGTCGCGGAGGTTTCCTGGGACTCAGCCTGAAAACCCTGGTGATATGCTCCACTGGCCAATGGTGAGCGATAATCCAAAGACTTCTCCCAGAGCATCATGTTTAGGAACTTGTCTGCAAATTTAACGTCAGTCGCAGGATAAACGTTAAAGGCGAATTCGGCACTCATGTCAATATATTTTTGGTTATATTTTCACTGCAAAAACATTGCGGGTCTTTATAGGAATTTCCGATCATGGCCTACCTCAAGAATAACATGGAAACCCCAGCGATGAGTGCTTGAGGGGCGGCACTGCCGAATTATTGTCATATATCAAAGATCCAAACTTTCCCCCGTCAGCGCCTATGGGACCAAACTGGCGATTTGAATAACGGAGGATTTCTTGCTCATCGTAACCTTCAGGAGAGGGAAGATGGGCCAGAAATACTCCACCCCGCCGGCCCGTGTTCCTGCCGAAAAGCTTGTCCGCGATATTCGTCGCGCCACGCGCAAGCACCATTCCGCTGAGGACAAGATCCGCATTGTCCTGGAAGGGCTCGGCTTCGAGGAAAGCATTGAGAGTATTGGAAAGCAGGGGCCAGAAAGTTTCGCTTTCACGGTTCCCTTTCCTACGCCACTTCCCTTACGAAAACATGCTCTCAGCCCATCAAAGCCCAGCGAAATTCCCGTGTATTCGCAAGAGTTTTGAAATTCGCGTGGCTGGCGCGGCGTCGGAATATTCCGCGAAAACGCGCTCTCCGGGGCCAATTCTCTCCATAGCTGGCGACTTGAGTGATTTTCCAGCCAGATGGGAGTAATTGGAAAGGCTGGATAAAATTTTGTGAGCGCCTCCGGGAGTTGGAGATTTAGATGGCGGAGGAGGTGCGACCGGTTACAAGCGGTCTCAAGGCTAGAGCCTTGGAGAGGCGGCGAGATTGTCCGTAACCTACGGCTACAGCGTGGGGTCGCCTTAGCTCCTACTCATGCTCTCCAGTGCGGCTACGACCATTATTATGTTTGAAGAAACTCGGCTTCAACGAAGCAGTGGTATAGGTTGCGACGGTAACGAAAGCAGCTGATACCAATACTACGTGCCCGATAATACTTGCGGGTAACAGCGTGTAACTACCGATCGCCAACAGGCTGGCGACTGCCCACATAAACCCAAGTGCCTGCAACACATAGTGCCTCATTGACAAATCGGTAATGTGACGAAGCGGGCTGACCTCAGAATTAAAAATATAGTTCTGGACTTGTCGCGTATTTATGCCGCTCCGATTACTCGTTTAGGCTGCCTGGCGTTCGAAGGCCAGGGGGCTTTTGCCCCCCAAAGCTGAATGCCTTCGGCGCGGGT